>JAHEIJ010000235.1 GCA_024639445.1 Gammaproteobacteria bacterium | reverse complement strand
ATTGGAAAAAGTCAGCACATAGCCCGTCGGCGGGCCCGCATAAGCGGTGAGTCCCGCCGCGTGAAGCATGTCACCCAACTCGCCACCGATCATCGCTCCGGCAATGCCATTCGAGTGCACTGCCGGCACGGTGGTAATAGTCACCCCGTTAATTTTGCGTGAACCCCCGAAACGGACAAGTTGTGCATCCTTGGGTTCACCGCCAAGCGCCTTAAGTTTACTGGCAAAGAACTTTGGCATTTCGCTGCCGGTAATGATGCGGGCTTGCTTGGCCAGGGTGATATTAACGCTATTGGTGTTAGGCGTGGCCGCTTCCGAGACCTCAGGTTTGCCACACTCACCGGCATTGACACGCTTGATATGACGGTCACCAACATGGTCACCGTGCATATGGCTCACCAGTACGACATCAATCTTGCCGAGACGGGCATCGTTAGCGCCGGCAACCGTTCGGCCCGCATCATAGAGGAGCCGGGTACCGTCCGGATCTTCAAATAACATTGCCCGGTCAAAAAGACAGAACTCGCCATCGTGACTGCCGAGTGGTGTAACCTTCACGTTTTTCGCAAAAGCGGGCTGTGCCACACTGAGCAAAAAGCCCGCCACGATTGCAACCAGACTAAACTGAAACGTCGGTATCGTTGTCATTGCCATTACTCCATGCGAATTTTTTTGTTAATCGAAGCGGTTGCTGACCATCACTTCGTCCAGAGGTAACTGACCCGGCTTCGGCCAGGCCTCCTTGGTACCCTTACCGATTGCAATCATAAAAGCAATCGTATGGTCTTTGGGCAAATTAATGATCTCGGCAACAGCCTCGAAATCAAAGCCGTCCATCGGGCAGCTTTGATAGCCCAGTTCCTGCGCCACTAACATGATGGTCTGCCCGACTAACCCGCAGGAGCGCATGCCTTCATCGCGTTCGACCTGCGGTTTATCGCTATAATAGTCAGCGATTGCCGGTACGAGGAAATCCTGCACTTCCTGTGGTGCGTTACGCCAGTAACTTTGCGGCTCATGTTCCCAGGCCTTGTTGTCAAAACACAGCACCAACAGCTCGGAAGCATCCGTCACTTGCGCCTGGTCCCAGGCCACAGCCCGAATTGCCTGACGTTGGGCTGGATCGGTCACCCGTACGAAACGCCAGTTTTGTATGTTAAATGCCGTGGGGGCAAGAATGGCATGCTCCATGAGCATAAGAAAAGTATCTTCCGGCATTTGGTGTTCAGGGTCATACCATTTGATGGCGCGTCGCGCCTGTACGGCTTCACTTACCAGCATATTCCTTCTCCTTGTTATTAATTACGGTTTATTCCAGAATTGAATCCAGCAAAAGTCTCGAACTATCCTGTTTTTCTGCAAAGGGATGCGATTACTTTTTCATCACTTCAATAACATTATCTTCAGAATCACTGATGTAAACGGATTCCGTTCCATCACGATGTTTAGTTAATATACCAAATCGTTCCGCCTCTCCATTTTCAATAGCAATATGCGCAGGATGTTGTTCGGGTATGACTAACGCCAGGTTAATATTCTTGAACTGCAACATGGCCCAGGTGTCGTCCTGATAAATCACCTCAACATTAAAGTTTTTCGTATACCATTCAATCGCACGTTGAATATTTTTCACCTGAATTGCGATGTGGTGAATGGTATCAGGCAAGCCGGTGTCCTGTTCGTATTGCAATTCACTCTCCCTCAGTCATCGCTTATCCATCAGAACGGGATATGTTCCCATCACTGCGGCATGGTATCCAGGGTTTTAATCTTCATTACGCCGGAAGGTAACTTGCGCAAGCGATGGACTCCTTCCCCACCCGTCCAGATGGTCACATGGGCCGGGAGCAAATCCCGCAACTCGATTAAATGCGGGCGGATATGCTTGTACGAGTACGCGGCACTGAAGGTAATACCGAGGATGTCAGCCTCATATTGCTCAACCGCGTTCTTGATCTGATCCATCGGTACCTCACCACCGAGGTTGATGGCCGCGACCCGCTGAGAAGCCAGTATTGCTTCGACCATTAACAGGCCCAGGGTATGTGTTTCACCCGGTAGCGTCGCCAATATTATCCTGGCAGGTGTTGATATTGCCTGTTGGGTAATTTTTGTCTTCAGAAAGCGACGCAGTTGTTCCGACAGAATATGTTCCTGAAAAATCTGCAGTTGCCCCTGAGCCCATTCATCACCGGTGCCCTTTACCAGGGGTGCCACGGTTTGCAAGATGAAGTCTCGCATACCCTGGTGTTCATATTGCTGCTGTAGCAACGTACCCAATCGGGAGATATCCGCCTGGCGAAGTGCCTCGAGAAGTTGGGCTACGCTGTCGTTGAGCGGGGTCGCTTGCTCTGGGTGTAAATCGGCTTCGAGGTTATCCAGATCCTGCTCGTTCAAGACCAGCAGCTTGCCCGGACGCAGCCCCTGATCCAGCAGACGGCGTATCCGCTGCAGGCGCCGCACCTGCTTTTCAGAATAGATGCGCTCACCCTTGTCATTGCGCAGGGGTTCGGGGAAACCGTAGCGACGTTCCCAAATCCGTAACGTATCGCGGCCAATGCCCGTATCACGCTCCACCATACCAATGGAAAAATCGTCCAGATTCTCAGCCATGAAATAACACCTCATAGTTCATGGGGTTAATAATAACACATTTTGTCCTAGACAAACTAGTTTTTTTTGGTTATGTTTAGGTCTCAATCCCCTATATCCGACTCGTTCCATAACGCTAAGGAGATATGCCATGAGTAACTACGAACGTCAGATCCAGGCCACTGCGAAGATTTACGATCAAGCCATGCGTGCCGCTGAGCAGGAGGACATCGAAATTCTGTCTTCCGTCGTGCCCGGCAGTCGCTTGCACGAGATCATCCACAACCCCATCGACAGCGGCATTGATGAGGGTTGAAACTCGATACCAGGAGAGGTCTGCCGGCCTCTCCTGTTCAGTTTACAGAGCGATAGCAATAAACCCAAAAGAGGCTAAATCAATGCGAATTTCGACCCTGGACCCCATGACCCTGAACGATGTGACTGATCTGGATAATGCCCCCTACATCATTGATGGGGAAGGTACCAACGCGCTGAAGATTTATTTTGAAAACGAAACGAACAAGGCCGAGTACCTGGCCATTCCGGTGCATGGCGCCAATGACACCGTGTCGGCGGCCTATGCCAAGGTAGCGGATTCGGAAATCACCGGGACCATTAATTAAGACCTGTATTTGTTGATAACCGCAGACAAGAGGGATTTTCCATGAGCAACTTAATACGCATGGTGTATGTCAGTACCACCACCAATCCTGTAAAACCCGGTAATCGCGGTGTGCAAAAAGACATCGGCCGCATATTAATGCAGGCAAGGAAAAATAACCCGAAAGATGAAATTGGCGGTGTGCTGTATTTCAGTAACAATTATTTTTTCCAATGCCTGGAAGGTGAACAAGCGGCCGTCAATCGACTGTATAAAACAATTGCGGATGATCCCCGTCATGAAAACGTGCAAAGCGTCTCGGTAAAACGCATTCACACACGCCAATTTGCAAACTGGTCAATGAAATACGTGGCTCTGGAAGATGATGTCAGCCGACTGTTAAAAGAAAGCGGCTATGCCTCATTCACACCGTACGAGTTTGATGATGACATGATAGACAAAATGCTTGGCCTGTTCACCAATGCGGTAGATCAAACCTCACGACCGGATCAGAATTACAACGCCACAATAGCCCGCAATGAAAAGCCGGGGCTTTTCTCACGCCTGTTTAACGGTCAACAGGCAGCGTAGCATTACCCATGCAACTGACCATTTTTTATGACAGTCATTGTCCGCTTTGTATGCTGGAAATGCAGCAATTAAAAACCATCGATCAGCAAGACCGGATACAACTGGTTGACTTACATATGGATGATCTGAACAAGGCCTATCCTCATATCAATAAGGATGAAGCAATGCAGCGGTTGCACGGCCAGCTGGATAGCGGCGAAATGCTATATGGCCTGGATGTAACATATCATGCAGTTGCTGCATCTCGCTCATCTTCTCCGAGAAACTACCCGGACGGAGCTCGACGTGAACTGCCACTTTG
>JAHEIJ010000234.1 GCA_024639445.1 Gammaproteobacteria bacterium | reverse complement strand
TGGTGACTACCTCACCGAGATCAACGTCACCAGCCCCACCTGCATCCGCGAACTTGATGAACAATACAATCTTGATATTGGCAGCCAACTGATGGCGAGCATCGAGAGCAAGCTCAACAACTAATGCGCATAGTTAGAACTCTTTTCCTCGGTCTGGTCGCCTTGTACCTGGCTGCTTGTGACGATACTTCAGGCATACATCAAGACCGCCCGAAATTTTTCAACAATGAAATCGAAATCACTCTTTATGGGGTAGATAAAACTACTGCGACACAGGCTTTTGCAACACTGAAAGAAGACTTTGAGTATATGCATTTCATGTGGCACCCCTGGCAGCCTGGGCCACTGGGGCGGACTAATGAACTACTGGCAATGACTGGCGAGTTTTCTGCTAATCCCTCGGTATTACCATTGATCGAAAAGTCACGAACACTTTCTCATGCCAGCAATTATCTCTACAACCCGGCCATCGGCAAACTGATTGCACTATGGGGATTTCACCAGGATACGGCACCTAAGGGACCACCACCAACAGCAGATAAAATAGCTTCTCTGGTAAGACAAAATCCGACCATCAACGATATCCAGTTAAATGGTGTTCGCATGAGAGGAATGAACCCGGTATTGCAACTCGACTTTGGCGCCATGGCCAAGGGTCTGGCGATGGAACGAGAGATTAGCGTGCTGAAGAACCTGGGCATTGAGCATGCCTGCATTAACGCCGGAGGAGACGTTAAGGTCATCGGTAAACGAGGAGACCAGCCCTGGCAGATAAAGATACCTGCTCCTGACGACAACGAGATGCTGGCGGCGTTAGATGTCTTCGACGGCGAAAGCGTGTTTACCACCAAAGACAGCGACCATTTCTATGAATATAAAGGCAAGCGATACCATCGTGTACTCGATCCCAGGACGGGTTATCCCGTAGAACACACCAAGATGGTAACCGTCATTCATCCCGACGCCCTGACCGCCGCTGCCGCAGCCACCGCATTATTCGTGGCGGGGCCTGAAGAATGGCGCAGCATTGCCGATAGCATGGATATTACACACGTCATGCTGACGGACAATCAGGGCCGAACCCTTTTGACCCCTGCTATGGCAAAGCGAGTACGCTTTTATCAACAACCGGCTAAAATTGAAATTAGTCCGCCACTGAAGGCAAAGATGTGAACTGTCTCTCAGCCAGTGTTATTTATCTGGAACTTATTGATTCTCAGGCGGACAAATTCTGTTAAACAACCATAACCGTCTTTAATATCGTGCACAAAATAACCTACTCTTCCAGTCTGAGATATCTGGTAATCACTTTCGCGGCACTGCTGCTGGCAGGATGTATTCACATCCCTGTACAGCCACAGCTCAGCCACTCTTCAGCGAATTTATCAAAGCAGCAATCCGCCCGCTGTACACCCGATATTTCGCTTTCTCAGGAAGGTGAAACAGCCAAGAATGGTCTTTCGCCCAAGCGCATATCAGTCCTCAGCTGGAATATGTATAAACAGTCACGCGACAACTGGGCTACAGATTTTCACCGCCTTAGTCACGATCAAGACTTACTTATTCTGCAAGAAGCTTATATGGACGACAGGTTGACTTCAGTATTGTCAGAATCACCCTATAACTGGGCAATGACAACCGCATTTATTTACCAGGATAATGCCAACGGCGTACTGACTGCGTCTCGTGATAAATCAAACAAGCATTGTGCGTTGTATGCCAAAGAACCGCTTATTCAAACTCCTAAGTCTATTTTGGTCAGCACCTACCCATTGGTCGGTACCAATCAATCCTTGCTGGTCGCGAATGTACATGGCATCAATTTCACCCTGGGGCTGGAGAGTTACAGTCAGCAGTTCGAGGCTCTTGGCAAAGTATTGCTAAATCATGAGGGCCCGATAATTCTGGCTGGCGACTTTAACAGTTGGCGAGAAGACCGTCAGGCCATACTGGATAAACTGAGTCATAAGCTGTCCTTGCAGCGGGTTGGCTATAAGAGTCACCAACTTATTACTGTGTTTGGTAATCCCATCGATCATGTTTATTACCGTGGATTGGAAATTATTGAAGCGTCAACCCCCAGTGTAACGTCGTCGGATCACAATCCCTTACTAGTCACCTTCAAATTAGCTGAGCCACAGCAAAAACAATATGCAAAGACTCCGTAACGGTTTAATCACATCACTTATGTTAATGATGCAGCCCTTGTCGGTCACAGCAACATCCGCAAACACCGATCAGGAAGTTCAGCACCTGTTCAATGTTATTGTTGAGTCCGATTGTACATTTATTCGTAACAATACCGAATATACGGCCAGTGAAGCACGCGACCACATGCAAAGAAAATATGATTATGCCAAGCGGTGGATTGGAAATGCCGAACAATTCATCAGCAGAATTGCGAGTAAAAGCAGTATGTCAGGTAAAAGTTACCAGATTCGCTGCCAAAACCAATTGCTTTATAGCGATAATTGGCTGATACAGGAACTACAGCGCTACCGGACCAGCCGTGAGTAATCTTTTTATTGATTGATTATGTTTACTGACATCGTTAGCAGTATAATCACTGCGAATTTACGTTCAGTTAATATATGACAAGTATTGCCCAACCAGCCCCTATCTCAGTCAGCTCAGGCGACCGATTCAGCCTCACTGTATTTTTCGCACTGGCAATGCACGCTATTATTATTCTTGGGGTCAGCTTCAACCTGGTGGATGAGAGTGATCCTGACAGCCTGTCTACCATGGAAATCACCCTGGTCCACAACCGTGCTGAGGAAGAGCCCGAGGATGCTGACTATCTCGCCCAGGCCAACCAGTTGGGCGGCGGTAACGTGGAAGAAAAAGTGCGCGATAGCAGCCCCTTTTCCAATACCGCGCCCTCGCAGGAACAGGGCATTGCACCCACCAGTGTGCGTGATCTGGCCCCCCCACCGGTGCCGGTCAAACAGGCGCAAGAGGAACTGATGACGGTCGATAAGTCCCGGTTACAGGAAGCCAGTCAACCGCAGCATGATCCGTTACCCATCCCACCGGAAAATGTTACTGCCGCCCAGTTATTTGAGCGCAGCCAGGAAATTGCCCGACTGAGTGCCAAAATAGAAGAAATCAGAAAAAGTTATGCCGTTACCCCACGCCAGACTTATGTGCGTGGTGCCAATGCCCGTGAATTCCGCTTCGCCAGTTATATGGACGCCTGGCGTACCAAGGTGGAGCGTCTCGGCAATCTCAATTACCCGGAGGAAGCCGTGCGTCGTGGCATCAGTGGCGCCCTGCTGATGGATGTCGCCATCAACCCTGACGGCTCGCTCTACTCTGTTCGGGTGTTGCGCTCCTCGGGGCACAAGGTTCTGGATGATGCCGCCGTCCGCATCGTCAAGCTGGCCGCCCCGTATCCCCCGCTTAGCGAAGATATTCTGAAAGACACGGATATCCTGCATATTCCGCGCGTCTGGCAGTTTGAGAGTGGTGGCGGGCTCATGACTCGCGCCCAATGATGCGCTTGTCAGCCCTCAATCCCTGACGGATACTTACAGTCAATGGCACACAACACCCAACTCGCCGGCCAATTCCTGATAGCCATGCCGAATCTGGCCGATCCCAACTTTTTTCACACAGTGACCTATATGTGTGAACATAGCCCCGTGGGTGCAATGGGGCTGGTCATCAATCGACCCACCGAACTGACTCTGGGGGATTTGGCTGAACAGCTCGAAATTGAGATGACCGAAACGGAAATGACTCATGTCCCAATCTACCAGGGTGGTCCGGTCCAAACCGATCGTGGTTTTGTCCTGCATCAACCTCTCGGTGACTGGGATAACAGCATGCAGGTCACACCCGACATCTCGCTCACCATGTCACAGGATATCCTTGAAGCCATCGCCCAGGACCTTGGCCCTGACAAATACCTGATTATGCTGGGCTACGCCGGTTGGGGTGAGGGGCAACTGGAAGAGGAGCTCGTTGCCAATGCCTGACTCAATGGTCCTGCAGATATCCCGATCATTTTTGATACGCCGGCAGAATCCCGCTGGACAGCCGCCGCCGCTCATCTTGGAGTGGAACTGAACCTGTTATCCAGTGATATGGGCCACGCG
>JAHEIJ010000233.1 GCA_024639445.1 Gammaproteobacteria bacterium | reverse complement strand
CGAAAAAACTTTCCTGCGCGATAACGGCTTCCCTACGGCCCCTTTTGCGATCGTCAAAAGTGAAGCCGACCTTGAGCCTGGATTAAATACTGTCAAAACACCGGCCATTCTCAAGGTATCTCGCTTCGGATATGATGGTAAAGGACAGTATGCTATCGACTCACCATGCGACCTGAACGATGCATGGCAGGCTCTGCAAGGCAATGAGAGTGTCCTGGAACAACGTGTCCCTCTCGATATGGAAGTGTCTGTTGTCCTTGCTCGCAGTACAGATGGGCAATCCGTAACGTATCCGGTTGCTGAAAATATTCATCAAAACGGTATCCTTGATGTCAGTATGGTCCCTGCTCAGATTACTAGTAGTGTTTCAGAGCAAGTTAACGAAATGGCAATACGAATTGCTTCTGAGCTGGAATATATTGGCGTGATGGCGGTGGAATTTTTTATTTCCAACGGGCAGTTACTCGTCAATGAAATTGCGCCGCGTCCACATAATAGTGGCCATTACACCCTGGATGCCAGCGTTACTTCACAGTTTGAACAACAGGTCCGTGCTGTATGTGGTTTACCTCTGGGAGACACACGCCTTTTGTCACCGGTTGTAATGGTCAATCTGATTGGCGACCTTTGGCAGGAAAACAAACCACCAGCATGGGAAGCACTACTATCACATGTCAATGCCAAACTACATTTGTATGGCAAACGTGAAGCACGACCCGGGCGTAAAATGGGGCATTACAATATACTGGCTCCAGAACTCCAGAATGCCCTTGACCTTGCCACTGAAATCAAAACACAACTCAGGCACAATCAGTGTTGACTGTAATCACAATATTGAACACAGCATGTCTACATTAACTTGCGTGATAACTTCCACATACTTGTATACATATTAATCTTTGAAAAAATTAAAAATGATATCTAAATCAAGTTAATGAAAAGTTACCTGACAGACATCCCGGTATATGAAACACTCAAAACGGCTGTCAATGCTGAACATTTTAATCTGGTACAGATTGCTCTGAAACGTCTCGGCAGCCCCATTCGGCTCGAACTCCCAAAATTACGTACCCTTGATTTCATGCTCGATCAGGAAACCTGGATTATCGTCGACCGAAGTCTAAACGATATTCCCGTGATGGCCTGGCTTGATTTTGAAACAAAAGATCGCGGTCTGCATGAACCACTAAATTGCACGCTGAACTTGTATCACGCCCATGCCAATATCATTCACCCTAGAGTGATTGAAGCCATGACCCTTTTATTAGGTGAGCAAATCGCAAATATAGAAGGCCCGGGGAATGGCAGCATTAGTAAATTACCAACAGACGACTGATTGGCCTCATCCCCCCATTACTAACACCTCGTTCACCTGATCAGGATCAAGCCCTAATACCATTATTCGGTGTAATCTTAATTATTGACATCGCAGCTCTGCCGGTCTTTATGAAATTCACTTCCCTACTTCTCATCGTGTCGATATCAGCTACCCTGCTGGTTACACAATCAAGCTATGCACTCGAACGGGCGACCGAATACCTACGTACCCTTGAAGAAACCAATATCAGTGTTGGCCTAGAATATGACCGAGGTGACTTTGGGACCGACCAGACATCTTACTATTTTCAAGTCCCATTGAGTATCTCCTATCGTAAGAATGATTATCTGGTTGAGCTTTGGGTGCCCTTTGCAGCAACCAATGCCACAACCGAAAATATTATTGTAGGCGCCCCGGAACGTGGTGGTGGCCCACCTAACCCACCTACCAGCACTATTACAGAGGAAACGAATGAATACGGGTTGGGAGATATTTTTTTTGCTGCCACGTATTTTCTGCCCATTCGTTCTCGTACTGAGTACAGTCTTACCGGGGTAATTAAATTCGGTACCGGGGAACCGGATAAATTTCTCGGTACGGGAGAAAATGACTATGCAGTGGAAGCTGGATTCTCCACCCCCGTTGGTAAGACTCACCTGTATGGCGCGCTGGGCTATCAGTTGACCGGTGATCCACCCGGCGTGGAGCTAAATAATGTTTTTTACGGACGGATCGGCAATGCCCTGCCATTGCGGGACAATCGCGAAGTCGGTCTTTCTCTTTACTTATCAGAAGCGCTAGCGGCTGGCCGACAATCCTTCACTGAGTTGGATATCTTTTATTCTGCCATGCTATCGCGGGATCGCCGTATATATTCTTACTTTCGCAAAGGCTTTACCGACAGCAGTCCCGATTGGGGATTGGGGATCCGATACATCTATCGCTATTAATTTGTAACTAACTGTACCAAAGATAAAAATCTGTGTGGCAATGTAATCATTTCCCCTGAATCGCAGCTTCCATGCGGATAACGGCCCTTTGCCACTCATCGCCCTGGTTGCCCCGTTGTGCCATCAGTTCCATCAGGCCGTACGCCAGGCAACGCGACTCTGCATCCATTTCCTGCAGTTTCTTTAACATGTACATGTGACCGGTCTTTGGTACATCCAGCGTTTTGGCCAAAGCAAACAAAAGTAAAGCCTGCCCCGACCGGGGCGAGGTCTCGATGGATTTAACAATAGTCTCCAGCTCTGGATAGTCCATATCAGCCTCCTAAAACAAAAAGGGCAGGTTTTACCCTGCCCTTTTATTGAGTTAAGTGTTAACTCTTATGCTGCTTTGGTTTTAACCTTCTGGTCCAGTTCGCCAGAGGCATAGCGTTTCACCATGTCATCCAGACTAATCACCTTGATCTTGTCAGCATTGCCTGCAGAACCAAAGGCTTCATATCGCGCCTTGCAAATTTCCTTCATGGCTTCAGTTGAAGCTTTGAGGAATTTACGCGGGTCGAAATTGCTGGTGTTTTCCATCAGATGTTTGCGGATGGCACCGGTAGACGCCATGCGCAGGTCAGTATCGATATTAACCTTACGCACACCATTCTTGATACCTTCCTGGATTTCTTCCACAGGCACACCATAAGTCTGACCCATATCACCGCCATGATTATTGATGATTTCCAGCCATTCCTGCGGTACCGAAGAGGAACCATGCATGACAAGGTGGGTGTTGGGAATGCGTTCGTGGATTTCCTTGATGCGGTCAATACGCAGGATGTCGCCAGTCGGCTCCTTGGTGAACTTGTAGGCACCGTGGGAGGTTCCTATGGCGATTGCCAGGGCATCAACACCGGTCTGGGCAACAAAATCAGCCGCTTCTTCCACACCGGTCAACAGCTGATCCATATCCAGCTTACCTTCGGCGCCGTGGCCGTCTTCTTCACCCATTTCACCGGTTTCCAGTGAACCCAGGCAGCCCAGTTCGCCCTCGACGGAAACACCACCAGAATGGGCCATATCAACCACAGTCTTGGTCACGTTGACGTTATAATCAAAAGATGCCGGGGTTTTCATGTCTTCCATCAGGGAACCGTCCATCATCACGGAGCTGAATCCGGACTGGATGGAGCGCAGACAAACACCGGGGGCGGAACCATGGTCCTGGTGCATTACGACCGGGATATGCGGATACATTTCCAGCGCAGCGGTAATCAGATGGCGCAGGAACGGTTCACCCGCATAGGAGCGAGCCCCGGCTGAACCCTGCATGATCACCGGGCTGTTGGTTTCATCGGCAGCCTGCATGATGGCATGCACTTGCTCCATATTGTTGACGTTGAATGCTGGCATCCCATAACCGTTTTCGGCGGCATGGTCCAGCAGCTGGCGCATAGAAATAAGAGCCATTACGGACCTCCTTCAATCGTTATAAAATGAGAAAAATACTTGCTTTTCAATTGCTTATACAAATTCATGACAAGCCGGATCAACCTTCAGAATTAATGATGTGATCCAGTTCGCCGACACGAACAATTTTCATGGCGTTGGTACCGCCCATCACGCCCATCAGGTCACCCTTGGTAATAATCACCAGGTCACCATCACGCACCGTGCCTCGCCGTAGCAGCTCGTCAACGGCTTCCTTGTTAATCTCGGCGTGGTCCTTGGTAAGTTGCTCAAAACTGACCGGATACACACCCCGATACAGAGTGACCTTTCTACGCGTCTCAACATGGCTCGTCAAGGCATAGATGGGTATACCGGAGCTGATGCGTGACATCCACAGGGCGTCGAGGAAGGCTTCGATC
>JAHEIJ010000232.1 GCA_024639445.1 Gammaproteobacteria bacterium | reverse complement strand
GGAAGGCAAAGAACCGGTTCAGGGTGGCATCAGAAATCACATAGTCACCACGAATCCAGATGGACAGATCCTGACCAATCACCGGAATCGCGCCAAACAGATTAACGATCACCTGCGCACCCCAGTAGGACATCTGGCCCCAGGGCAACAGGTAACCCATGAAGGCTTCTGCCATCAGCGCCAGGTAAATCAGCATGCCGAAGATCCAAATCAGTTCACGCGGCTTCTTGAAGGAGCCGTACATCAGCCCACGGAACATGTGCAGATAGACAACAATAAAAAAGGCTGAGGCACCGGTTGAATGCATATAGCGAAGGATCCAGCCACCATTCACATCACGCATGATGTATTCCACCGAGGCAAAGGCGAGTTCCGCATCCGGCTTGTAGTGCATGGTGAGGAAGATACCGGTAACAATCTGAATCACCAGTACCAGCACCGCCAGGGAGCCGAAGAAATACCAGAAATTGAAGTTCTTGGGCGCGTAATACTTGGAAAGATGTTCTTCCCACATCTTGGTCATGGGGAAGCGGGCGTCGACCCAACCCATGAATTCCTGCATCTTACTCATTATGCGGCTCCTTCATCTTTACCAATCAGAAGACGGGTGTCGCTCAAATACACATGCGGCGGCACCTCCAGGTTGGTGGGCGCAGGTACACCCTGAACAACACGTCCGGCAAGATCAAAGCGCGAACCGTGACAGGGACAGAAGAAACCACCACGCCAGGTCTGACCCAGGTCAGCCGGGGCAATTTCCGGCCGATAGGTCGGGGAACAACCCAGGTGAGTACAGATACCAATCAGAACGGCCACTTCCGGCTTGATGGAGCGATGCGGATTTTTGGCATAAGACGGTTGTTGTTCGACTTCGGAATCCGGATCACGCCTAGTGCTATCCAGTGATTTCAAATCGGTGAGGTTTTGCTCCGTACGACGCACCAGCCATACTGGTTTGCCGCGCCATTCGACGGTCAGCATGGCGCCAGGTTCAAGCTTGCTGATGTCTGCTTCGACCGGGGCACCCGCCGCCTGGGCACGTGCACTGGGCCACATGGACGTAATGAAGGGAACCGCCACACCCGCTGCCCCAACCGCCCCCACTACCGTGGTCGCGGCCGTCAGAAAGCGGCGTCGGCTGGTATCAACGCCATCTGTACTCATTAAAATCTCCCCAATTTAGGATAGAAAATTCGGTCTCGTGACTTTCACATCACTGCCTGCACCATGGTCAGGCAAGAATAACGTTGTTATCGCAATCACAATCACGTGAAGGTCCCGGAGTTGGGCGCGCATTGTCGCGGATCGCACTCAAACGGTCAAGGACAAGCTGAATAATACCTAGTGATTCAATAAGTTATACGGGATTCGGAATATCGATAAAGTGCTGTTCCAGATCAAATTGTTGTGCCAGATGCTCAGCCAGGGCGCGTGCACCATCGCGCTCCGTGGCATGGTGGCCGGCCGCATAGAAATGGACGCCCCCTTCCCGTGCCAGATGGACCGTCTGCTCTGACACCTCTCCGGTCAGATAAGCATCGACCCCGAGGGCGATGGCCTGCTCGATATAGCCTTGGGCTGCACCCGTACACCAGGCAATACTCTGGATGGATTTGCTGACGGCCGGGACGTGCAATGGCCGATGCGCCAGCTTTACCTCGAGGTGATCGGCAAAATCCACTGCCAACATGGGCTCAGCCAGCCGACCGTATAATCCAATCGGTGGATTGTCCGGACCAAATTGGCCTTCAACCGTGAGTTGCAGTCGCTGACCCAACTGAACGTTATTTCCATAGACCGGGTGGGCATCCAATGGCAAATGATAGGCCAGCAGATTGATATTATGGTCGAGCAGGCTTTTGATACGACGCTGCTTCAGACCTACAATTCGTGCTTCTTCACCACGCCAGAAATAGCCGTGATGAACCAGGATCGCATCCGCTTGCCGGTCAATTGCCGCATCGATCAAAGCCTGGCTAGCGGTGACACCACTGATCAAGCGTTGGATTTGTGGCTTACCTTCAACCTGCAAGCCATTGGGGCAATAATCCTGAAAGCGATCTATCTCGAGTAAATCATTGGTGTAGGCTACCAATTCCTTTAATTCGATCATGCGCGACTGACCCTTATTCAATGTTAAGATGGCCCTGGAGGCGTGTTCCTCTGTAACCGCTAGCCGTATTAGTTACTGCCCGATTCGAGCCGATTCTAACCTAATTTCAACACGATTATGCGTATCAATAAATTCATCGTTTTTATTTTCCAGTTTGTCACGATCGGCTTGGCGGCGGCCTTTGTGATCCTTTACCTCTATCCACAATTCAAAGCGGATGAGCAACTGGAGCATGAACAGCGCATTATTGAAGTAAAGGAAGCACCTCTGAATAACGGAATCGCACCGCTATCTTCCACCAGTTCCTACGCCGATGCCGTCGAGAAGGCTGCCCCGGCAGTGGTCAACGTCTTTACCCAGAAATTGGTGACCGAACGGGTTCATCCCCTGATGGAAGATCCCCTGTTTCGTCATTTTTTCGGAGACAACCAGGGCAATTCGCGACAACGACTTGAGTCCAGTCTCGGTTCCGGGGTTATTATCAGTTCGGAAGGCTATATCCTGACCAACAATCATGTGATTGAAGCCGCCGATGAAATCGAGGTGGCGTTGCGAGACGGACGCACCGCCTCAGCCAGCATTGTTGGGACTGATCCCGACACCGATCTGGCCATCCTCAAGATTGAAACGCCGCAGTTGCAATCCATTACCCTTGGGCATTCCAAACAATTGCGTGTTGGTGATGTGGTACTGGCGATTGGTAATCCCTTTGGTGTCGGGCAGACCGTAACCTCCGGTATCGTCAGCGCAACGGGCCGTAATATGCTGGGCATTAACACCTATGAGAATTTCATCCAGACCGATGCCGCGATTAATCCAGGTAACTCGGGAGGTGCACTCGTCACCGCTAACGGTAACCTTATCGGCATCAATACCGCGATCTTTTCTCGTAGTGGCGGCTCCCAGGGAATCGGCTTCGCAATCCCGATCGATCTGGCACGCGATGTCATGCAGCAAATCATCGAACACGGCGAAGTCATTCGTGGCTGGCTAGGTGTTGCGATTCAGAACATCACTGAAGATCTGGCGCAATCCTTTGAGCTCAAGTCCCTTGATGGTGTGATCATCTCCAATATCATTCGTAACGGTCCAGCGGATCAAGCCGGCCTGACGCGCGGCGACGTGATCACCCGAATCAATGGTGATGCGGTTAATAATGTTCGTTCCGCCCTCACACTCATCAGCCAGGCCAAACCTGGCTCGACGGTAAAAATCAGCGGCATTCGGCGTGGAAAAAAATTTGAAGCTGACGTAACTGTGATGCAACGACCAAAGCAAGAACGGTAACCCTGAAAAATTTCATGATTGCGCCTGGTATAGCGAATACCCGCCGGGATTGATTTAATCTGTTTGCTCAGGATAGTACTTGCGTTAATGCAGTGATGAATGCGGTATTTTCTTCCGGCGTACCCACTGTTACACGGATACAATCCTTTAAAACTCCACCGGCTTTATCCAGGTTTTTTACCAACACGCCATTTGATTTCAAACCTTCAAAAATCAGTCCGGCCTGTCCGGCGGGTACGCGGAATAGTATAAAGTTGGCACGACTGGGATAAACCGTAAGTTCCTCGATTTGCCCTAGTGCCCGCTCGAGTATGGTTCGATCTTTTTTTATTTGTTCGGTCTGGGCCTGTAATACTTCGGCATGCTGCAGGGCAAACTCGGCGCTCGCCTGGGTCAGGACATTGATATTATACGGCAAGCGTACTTTTTCAAATTCAGCCAGCCAAAGCGGCGGACCCGCCAGTAAACCCAGGCGCAAACCGGCCAGACCCATTTTGGAAACGGTGCGCATTACCAATAGATTGTCATAGTCCATGACCTTCGGCATGAAACTGTCATCGGCAAAGGCATGATAGGCTTCATCCACAATCACCACACCGGGTGTAGCTCGAATGATTGCCTCGATCTCCGAGGCATTGAACAGGTTACCGGTGGGATTGTTCGGGTACGCCAGAAACACAATGGCGGATTGATACTCTTTAATAGCCTCCAGTAGGGCATTATTGTCC
>JAHEIJ010000231.1 GCA_024639445.1 Gammaproteobacteria bacterium | reverse complement strand
CTTGTCATTTTCCCGATGTATCATCACAGAAAAATAAATCTGCCCCCTTTTTTTGTCTACCCCCCGTCAGGACCCTGTAGTTATCTTGCCACCATTAGCCTCTTTATTGAGGTAAAGAGTTTTATTGCCAGTCATTTTATTATCGTGGCAAGACGACCACATCGTTATTGCTAATTAAGAAGATTACTTCGCCGTCATCTCTTGAAATTATTTTCGTTACAAAACGAGTCGTTGAGTCTCCAAGATAAAAACTCGTCAACACAGGAAAAACGCCACTTGAACCAAGATATACAGATGTATCATAAACATATAACGTATCATCACTCGTACTATACCCATATGCTTCATTCCCATCAGGAGAGAACCCAAGATAACCGTAATACGGTGTTGTACCCACTACCGTTAATAAATCATCATAAACCGTGCTACCTTCAACTGCCGCCCTGTTGCCGATTCGATTTGTAATAACACTAAACGCTGATTGCCCAATCCCACTTGAATAAACTTGCTTGTCAGATGCGCGATAGTAGTATATTCGCTGCGGTGGAGATGTACCATTGCCACCTATTATGACAAAGCTTCCATCATCACTTCCATTCATTCTTGCGCCATAAATAGAACCTATTGAGTTAAAATCTCCTGTTTCTGTGTCATACAGATATATTGGTGTATAACCACTTCCATATAATGATGAGCCTATAACCATGCTCCCTTCATTACTCATCTCGATAGTATTCATTAAATAAAAACCATCAGTAAATCTGCCGGATTTTAAATTCGTACGTATATCAGATTCTTTTATAAAATCGAGAGTATAAGCATCGTAGTGCTTAACATAGTTATCATCTATAGCCAGGATTTCATTACCATCAGTTGATATCGCGATATCTCTCAATCCGGACACGGCTTTTGTCGTGCGCAACCATGATCCATCAGGCTGATAATCATAGATAACAATAGAGCCTGTTGGATGCCCCATTATCAAGGCTTTACGTTTATGATGATAATATACAGACGACATTCTTCCTGGAATTGAAAACGTAGTTTGCGCCATGACAGGGTGATTAACCACATCAATGTGAGCGCTTGTCAGGTCAATATTCAGCGCATTTTCAATATTAAGTTGTACTTCGGTTTCAGATGTATAAACGGGATGATCTACATGAATTTCCGTATCACTTATAATGGTGTAATTATCTACAACCACATCATCAAACAGTAATGCCTGATCAGATATTGTCGAGAAATCACTACCGCGCAATATAATATTCTGCTGTATATTAGTTGAAATCGCGTATGGCGAAACATAGCTAATACGCGGATATCTGACATACAAAGATATGCCGACATTTGCTCCAGATACATTTTCATCAGCTGAAGAAAGAGCTATCGTGGCATTGTAAACGCCATTTTCCAATTGGGCCAACTCTGAAACAGGAACATTAACAGTTAAAGTGTTTGAGCTATCAGTATCGCCCGTTTCAGACTGGACATTTAGCCAGGATTGATCAGACATCGCATCCCAGCTGAGGTTTTGATAAAAGACCTCACCTAAATTAGACATTATTGTGAACGTGGCAGTTAACTCGTTTTCTATGGTACCAATATCAGCATTAATGTCAGCATTATTATTAGAGGATACCAGCTGCTTGTTGACATTTTTCGTTATACTAACAGGCACCGTAATATTATTGAATGCCGAGCTGGTTATGCTTATTAAAAAGCCACTATTATCTGTAACATTACTCATCCCTCTTATATTGGGCAGGTTAAGAGTAACATCAAATGAATTGTTAACGCCTGTTTTGCCCGATGCAGGAGAAACCCGATAAAGCGGACTTGTTGACACTATTGCCCAATCAATTTGCTCATTATATATTTCTCCAAGGTTTGTAGAAATATTTATTGTTCTAGCCAGATCAGTAAAACCTGTGGATTCTGTAAGCAAATAATTTAATGATCCTTCCGATAGCACAATTTCAGGATTTACATCCAGATGAAGCGCTACAGGGATTATATGATCTGCTATATTTATATTGTCTGTAGCAACAATAATGTCGCAGGTATACAGACCGTTCGGCATATCCTTTATCTGGCCTTCATCCACCACAACAGACAACTGATTTAGATCAGTCAAATTACCCGAGTTGTTTACAACGCTGAGCCAGCCCTCCTTGCAATTTGCAGTGTATGGCTCGCTAACAAGACTATTATATAGATTATTGAATAACCCAATGTCTCTGGATAGAACAGACCGGGACGAACTTTCGTTTATTGTAATAGTGGCAGTGCTATTGCCAGAGAATACAGGGTTTACTGAATAATTGACTATTATAGTTTTGTTATAGGCATCATTGTTATAAGAAAAATTTACTTTTGCAGTATAGTCACCCTGGCTCATCTCACCAAATATTAGCAGAAGGTTGTCACTAGCGATAACCTCACCTTGCGTTTTAGAGAGACTCAACCAACCAATACTGCCGCTTATATACTCGACATCAGCATTCCATCTAACATCTGTATCTCCTACTGATGTAAGTGTCAGTAAATAATCCGCCGCTTGCCCTTCATATGCCAGTGTATTTACAATGTTACTACTGATCTGGAGTTGCTCATCAGGTGTAATAGTATATATAACATCAATAAACTGGGGGCTGCCTGCCAGATGCCCTGCTTCACAGTCATCATTGACACATGCATAAACCTCGATAGTTGAAACAAACACCCCAACACCCAATATATTTATATTTCGGGGTGTTATTTCCAGGTTGATTCCATCCTTACTATCAGTTTTTGTTACAGAAGAGACGGCTTCACCGGTAAATCTGATTTGTATATCACTCAGACCTTGCAGGAGCGGCACAAACACGGTTTCACTTAAGGCTGCCGGGCCGCCAATGAACGCTTTGAATTCGACAGTATTCTTTTCAACCTGGCCGATACTGTCATTGGTCTTTTCATCGACAGGATTATCGACGTTACCACTTTCAGTGCAGGCAATAAGTGTGACCAGTAAAAAAACTAATGAGAAACACCTAATTAAATGACGAGTGATCATTTAGTACCTCCATAGCTACAATTATCCTCTCCATTGCATTCGAAGCATTACTTAGTATGAATTTAACGAGTTAATCGAAGTATATCTTTAATATTTAGACCTGACTACAGGTACCCGACGAGCTGATAAGGGGCTACGGCATGAGTATCGCACTGATGGCCGCTTATGCGTAGAAATAAAGGGGAAACCGGTAAAAAGGGGACAAATTTATTTATGCCTTATCGCCGCATTTAGCTGGCCGCCCTTGAGCACGAAACTCTACCCTTCTCCCCAGAATACTCTCAACCTCATCTATAAATCGATCATTGCCTGTCAGTTGCCCACGTTGAACAGCCTGTCGGATCAATTCCAATTCCTTATCAGGTATTGCCTCAAGTATATATCGCCTGTACAGCTGGCGACGCTCGATTTCCGTGTGGGCAAGGCCAAGATAGCATGGATCATAATCTATCCACTGCACCGCTTCGATTCCAATGCGCTGGCGATAACTCGACCATTGATAATCATCCGGCGTACTTACCATACAGGCTCGTACTGGATTTAGTTCAATATAGCGACTACACGCAAGTAAGTATTGCTCTGTTTGAACCGGACTCGATTTGTACCGACTCTCCCACAGGGTTCCAGAACGTCCCTCCAGTTTATTCCGATATCTTGTCGCTCTAGCTGCTAGCGCTTTCATCAATTGCCCCATACCCACCACTGCCTCACCTGGCGACAGGAGCAGATGGACATGGTTAGTCATCAAACAATAGGCATGTAAGCGCACATCAAACAATGTTTTGAGCTCACGCAGATCATCCAGATAGCGGCGAAAATCCGCCTCTTCTGCAAACACCACCTGACGATTATGACCACGTTGAACAACGTGGTGTGGGTAATTCGGTAATAGTACGCGCCCCATCCTTGGCATAAGCACTCTCTTCCTGGCTTTATTTTATTGACTTACTTTAACTCAGCAAAACTGGAAAATAAATCTGTCCCCTTTTTTCCTAATCTCGCCTAACAGACGCGCTATTTCAGCGCGATCTTCGTCATTATCCATTGATAACCCAACTAAGAGAGAAACCA
>JAHEIJ010000037.1 GCA_024639445.1 Gammaproteobacteria bacterium | reverse complement strand
CTGGATGATATCTATGTTGATTCCCAGCTGTTAGCGCGCTGGTATCCCTTGCGGCTTGATGTTGACCTGTTTGCTTCGCGCCTGCATATTATCACCGAAGAGCCTCTGCCTTTTGAGCAGCGCCTGGAGCGGGAACGTCGTATCTCGCTAGCCAGAGCTTACCTGGAACGTAAAGAGAAAGACTATCCTCGCCATTACGAACCCTACAAGATGTGGAGTGTGCCCTTTATCGATCAAACCATACGCGTCAGCGCCCGCAAAGAACCTGATGGTGAAACGCTCTATCCCTGGCGCTACACCACCTACGCCACCGCGGACTTGCTTAAACACGAAGCTTCCATGTATCTGGATGGTTATGAAGAAGATGCCACGGAAACATTTCGTTTTACCCTCGGCCGCAAGGATCCGGAAGGGGGGTTGTTAGGTGTAATGAAGGCACGTGAATATGCCGTCGGTTCCGTGCTTGAGCCCTCACAAAAGCTTCTTACCAAACCCGGCAAGCAACAACCGGGCTTCAGACTCAGCAATTTCCCACTAGCCCGCCAGGAGCAATTTGACAGCCAAACCTTTATTGGTGACTTGCAACCAGGCTGGCAAGTTGAGCTCTATCGCAACAACACCCTGATTCGTTTTCAGCAACAGGGAATTGAAGGTCAGTATCGGTTCGAAGACGTCCCCTTATTGTTCGGCAGCAATTATTTTCGTCTGGTCTTTTATGGCCCCCAGGGCCAAAGACGGGTGGAAGAGTTTCGCTTTGAACTGAGTGATGCCTTAGCACCACCGGGGCAACACAATTATCGCGTGGTTGCCACAGAAGACGAAATTGAAGGTTACCGCGGCATGGCACAATACACCGTCGGCCTGAACAAAAACATCACCGCCGCAGCGAGCCTGACAAGTTTTCCCTTGTTTGTCGCGGATCAATCGGAACAACACAACTATTTACAGGCTGGTTTACTGACTTACTGGAAGGCGCTGTTCTTTACTCTTGGTGCAGTCGACGATACGGAAGGAGGGAGTGCTTTTGATTGGAGCTTCCAGACACGCTATAAAAGCACCATATTTAAACTGGAAGAAACTTATCTGAATGATTTCGTCAGTGAGGTTTTTCTGCCGACCCAGATACCCATCGAACGTCGCACCCTGGCCCGACTGGATACCGCAATTCCGCCCACCTTCCTGCCACGCATCCCGCTGGCATTTGGTTATGAACGAGATAACTATGATGATGGCGGATACTTTAAACGCTTTACCAACCAGGTTTCGATGCAAGGGCGCTACGCCGGCTTTACCAATGATCTCACCTGGCAGGAAACGACTGGGTCCTCCGAACTTTTTAACGGGGTATTTGCTCTTAGTTTTAACACCAATCGATACGGTCTTCGTGGCACGCTGAATTATGAAATGAAGCCGCGTGACGAATTAACCAATGCAGCACTGACCATGGACGTACGCCGACTTGGCGTTTACCAGTTGAGCATGACCGTGAACCACTCGCTGGACCTGGATACGACACAATACACTCTATCCGCCAGTAAACCTGTCGGCAATTATGCCCTGACATTGCTTGGCCGTTATGCGACTGATGACTCATATGAAGTTGGGCTCGCATTTAATATCAGTCTGGGCCAGGATCCACGCACCAGTGACTGGGAGTTCGATGCACGTACCCTGGCCAGCCGTGGCAGTATTTCGGCCCAGGTCTTCCTGGATAGCAACCAGGATGGTTTGCTTGATGAAGGTGAAGAACCTTTACCCAACGTAGCTTTCGATATTAATGGCGGTCGTCAACAAATTCGTACCAACGACCAGGGTGTCGCTTTCCTCACAGGTTTACCCGCTCATAAACCAGCTAATATTGAAGTTGTAAAAAGCACCCTGGAAGATCCCTTGTGGATATCAACAATTGAAGGCGTACGCACTGTGCCTCGGCCCGGCCAACCAATACAACTTGATTTCCCGATCTTTATGACCGGCGAGATTGACGGTACCGTGCTATTCAAGCGGGAGGGTAGAACCACCGGCGCCGGACGGGTGGTTCTGCAATTAGTTGATCAAGGCGGTCGTGTTATACAAACGATACAGACTGCCTATGACGGTTTCTTTGTCTTTAGTAGTGTGCCTATTGGTAAATTCCAGTTACGTGTGGCACCAGAACAAATTAACGAACTTCAATTACAAACACTTGATCCATTAGAGATAGAAGTCAGTGTCGATAATTTGTTTGTCAGCGGTGCCGACTTCATGCTTGAATCTACAGAATAACCAAGGTACCAATATCAAGGTGTTATCACTTCGCCTGACTTATATCAATGCGCTACTTATCACAAGCGCCTTTGTAGCTTCCCTGTATTTCAATGGCCTGGATCTTCGCTTCTTTGCTCTAACCCTTTGCTTGCTTTTCGGCTCGCTTGTTATCAACTCAGTTTACGTTTACCGCCATGGATGGAATATGGGAAATTTGCTTATTCCCATTATGCTTGCTTTGTTCTGGTTCTGGCTTGGTGTTTCTATTTTCTTTAGCCAGGTTGGCTATCTAAGCATAGTGAATTTCTGGTGGGTTGGAATTTTTCCACTAGCCTTTCTTGTTTATAGCTCTACCTCGGACAAAGACACGCTGTGGGGACTTCTCATTAAGCTGATTACCTTTGTGGTATTTTTGCTTTGTATTTTTGCTTTGTATCAAGTGTTTGCATTACATGAACAGCCGCGCGCAACTTTTTATAACAAAAATTCATTTGCGGCACTTATCAACCTGCTACTTTTTCCTGTCCTTGCATTCATATTGTTAACTACGGACAGAAAACAACTCATTGCATTACTCATAGCGCTATTTATTTTCACTTTTTTATTAGGACTAATTAACAGCCGTGGAGCCTTATTAGGCTGCCTTATCAGTTTTGTTTTGTTTGCTGGCCTGGTAAAGTTTCATTTTAAAAACCGTCGTATTTTATCAATCGCCATCATTATGGTGATTGCGCTATTAACAGCAAACATGACTTTACATTTTTCTCCTCAAATAACAGGTGACAATATTGTTGATCGTATTATTACGCTACAGGATACAGAAAGTGCCGGCTACTCACGGTTTGTTATTTGGCAACCGGCCTGGGATTTGTTTCTGCAGCGGCCATGGACAGGTATCGGCCTGGGTTCTTACTTCCTTGCAATACCACCGCTATTGCACATTGATGATCATAGTGCCGGCTTCTATGTCCATAATGACTATTTACAAATAGCGCTTGAAACCGGTATACCTGGTTTTTTATTTCTAACAGCAATCCTGCTTGCCACAGTATTCAGGTTTGTTAGGATCTTGCGCGCAGCAAACGATAACACACCACAACGTATTATTTTCATTTCCTTGTTTGCCGGCCTTTTTAGTGTCTCTTTCCACAGCATCTTTACCTTTAATCTTTATATCATGCCCATCATGCTTCTTGTTGGATTGTTTCTTGGGCACTTTAATTATCTTGCTAATCTGTTACAGAGCGCGCCAACTAAACAGTGGCAACCTTCCGTTGTGTTTCGACCCTTTGTATACTATTTTTGTGTGGCCATCATGGCATTTACGCTTTTCAGTTATTTTGCGACTCTAGGTGTTGCTTATCATTATCAGCAACATGCTTATCGGTTAACACTAGATGGCAAACTCGAAGACGCTCACCTGGCTTATCGTCTTGCACAAATACTTGACCCCCGCTCAGATAGTGCCTACTACGCTGATGCGAATTTATTAAGGAAAAGTGCGCTCGTGCTTGCTGATCGACCTGATCTTGTGAACAATCTACTGGATGAAGCGATTATTTTGCTTGACCGTGCTGAAGAACTTAATCCACTAAGACCAAATACTCCCTATATTCGTGGTTTGATAGTGGAACAATATCCAGAGACTGACAAAACTGAAATCATAGATGCGTATCAAACGGCTTTAAGCCGGAATCCACGCTTCTTGCCGGCGCGCATTGCTTTAGCTCGCTATTTCATTAAACTGGATATACATGATGCTGCAAATCAACTTTTACGGGAAGGTCTGGAATTGAGTTACCGCCAAGTGACACCATCCTACCTTGAGCTCATTGAATTAAATCATGCTGCCGCTGAACGAACGGGCAATACTGAGCTAGCTCATAACCTGTCTGCTGTATTCAATAAATACCAGCAGATCTATGCCGGCATGCAGTCACATGGCGATCAGAATAACATCATTAATCCTTAGTAATTAATTTACACCCCCTCATCCATACCCAACTCCTTGATCTTTCGGGTGAGGGTATTCCTTCCCCAGCCCAATAATTTGGCAGCATCCTGTCGACGACCGCTAGCCTTTAGCAATGCCGTTTCTATCATCACTTTTTCAAATAATGGCACAGCTTTATCCAGTATACCCGTATCACCTTGCATCAATTGCTGCTCTGCCCAGGATCGTAATGCTTCTTGCCAATCACTATTGGACTTATTGCGAAGTTCCGCTGTCAGGAGTTCTGACGGCAAATCGTCAAGATGGATCATTTGCCCGGGTGACATGACGGTTAGCCACCGACAGGTATTTTGTAACTGGCGCACATTACCGGGCCAGTCCAATTTACTGAGATATTCGGTGCTCTCCTCATCAAGTGTCTTTGAGTCGACATTGAGTTCTTCGGCGGCCTTGTGCAAAAAATGTTTCGCCAGCAAGGGTATGTCTTCCCGCCGTTCCTGCAATGCCGGTAAATTTATACGTATGACATTCAGGCGATGAAACAGGTCCTCACGAAAAGCACCAGCTTTTACACGCTTATCCAGGTTTTGATGTGTTGCGGCTATTATTCTTACATCCACCTTGACGGGGCTATGGCCACCGACACGATAGAATTCACCGTCGGCAAGTACCCGTAACAGCCGAGTTTGTAACTCGGCAGGCATGTCGCCGATTTCATCAAGAAACAGTGTCCCTTCATCCGCTTGTTCAAAACGCCCTTTGCGCGTAGCCTGTGCACCGGTAAATGCACCTTTTTCATGGCCAAACAACTCTGACTCAAGCAAGTCACGTGGAATAGCCGCCATATTCAGGGCAATGAAGGCCTTATCAGCTCGTGGGCTATGGCGATGTAGCGCATGGGCAACCAATTCTTTCCCGGTACCGGACTCGCCATTGATTAATACGCTGATATTAGAATGAGACAGGCGACCGATGGCGCGGAACACTTCCTGCATGGAGGCTGCCTCACCAATTATTTCCATGTCTTCGCTTAACTCGGCTTGTTTGTCAGCTCCGAGTTCACGATGATGCTTCACAGCACGGCGCGTTAACTCAACAGCCTCGTCCACATCAAACGGTTTGGGCAAATACTCAAACGCTCCGCCCTGATAGGCAGATACAGCCGCGTCCAGATCAGTGTGTGCCGTGATAATAATGACGGGCAGATCCGGAAAACGGCTATGAATACGGCTTAGTAATTCAAGCCCATCCATGCCTGGCATACGAATATCACTGATAATGGCATCAGGCTGTGTACTGTTCAGTGCCTTTAATACACTATCTGCTTGCTCATAGCTTTTAACCTCCATATCCGCCTGCTTAAATGCTTTCTCCAACACCCAGCGAATGGAGCGATCATCATCGACCACCCAGACTGTATCCTTGCTCATCGTTTTCCTATCCTCAAATCGGTAATAACACTGTAAATACCGTGCCCCCAGGCATGGATATAACTTCAATCAATCCGTCATGTTGCTGGATCAACGACTGGGCAATAGAAAGTCCCAACCCAGTCCCTTCCGCGCGTCCGGTTACCATGGGAAAAAACACCTTATCCAATATGTCCTCGGGAATGCCTGGACCGTTATCAATAATTTCAATCCGCGCCACGAGGTCATAACGTTGTTTACCCAGCGTATATTTACATTCAATGCGGGTACGTAAGGTAATCGTTCCTCCCTCATCTAATGCCTGATAGGCATTGCGAGTGATGTTCAGAAAGGCCTGTATTAGTTGATCAGGATCGGCCTGTAACTCCGGGATACTGGGATCATAATCACGCACGATGCTGACGTTGCTTTTACCTTCGGCCAACAAAAGACTGCGGATATGTTCCAGCACATGGTGAATATTCGTATCGCGTTTATTTGGCAGATTATTTGGACCCAGAATCCGGTTCACCAGTGTTTGCAGCCGATCCGCCTCATCGATAATAACCTGGGTATATTCCTTCAGATCTTCGCTGTCTAACTGTCGCTCGAGCAACTGGGCCGCACCCCGCAAGCCACCAAGGGGGTTTTTTATTTCATGCGCCAGTCCTCGTAAAATCTTTTGCGTGGCTTGTTGTTGTGCATGTTGCTTTTCATCGCGTGAAATGCGCAACAGCCGATCGACTGAGTGGAGTTCTACCAGGATTTCCGTTGCATAACCCGGTTCGATGAGGGGCTCGGCGGTAAAGTCCACCACCACATGATTATCATTGCCCAGATCCAGACTGACTTCATGCCGGGTAAAGGGGCGGCCGGACTGGAGGGCATCCTCTAACTGAAATTGTAAATCAGCGGACTCCTGGATCAGAGCCTGATAAGGTTGGTTTAACAGATGACGAGCACTGACAGAGAACAGCTTTTCGGCGGCCGGATTGACATATTTCAAACGCATAGACTCATCGAACAACAGCACCGCCGAATTCAGACTCTCCAGAATCCGTTGCTGCAATTCCACCTGACTCACCATGATTGATACCATGAAGACTTATTAGCAAGAACTAAACCAATACCTGTTAGTAATGACATATTTCGAGGCATTTCCGCCCGCTCAACATAAATTTTCACAAAAACAATACATACCAAGGACATGAATGCACTGGAATTGGCCATTCCTGCTGGCGGGATGGCTATCAGCCAGCGTTGCGGCGATTAGAATACCAACAAATCGGCATTTATGCACCAATATGGTGCGCAGATTATACGAAGGGGGCCATCTAATGTGGAGAAGTTAAGGCTGCTTTCTAATTACCGACGCTGACGCGCTGTAAATGAAAAACGATCTTCTCAGAGGAAATAACAACTTTACCGTCGGCGTCAACAATGTCCACTTCCAGGTTATGGGTGCCACGATTGACGCTTGTCATTTGTAATACGGGTGAACTGATCTCTTGGTGCAGGACTCTACCATCCATTCTCCAGCGGAAACTGTGCCCCCTAATCAATGACGGCACGGATTTGGCTAAGGCCGTTACCCTACCTTCATTACTGCGAATGGCTTCATCGTTCTTTGGGGACGATATTTCCAGACTTTCATAACTCGCAGACGTATCAGCATTGCTTTGCGAGCGGTTGGAGCTAGAACGGCTACCTACCGACGTTGATGGCATGGTAAATGTCGAGCCTTTTGGCACTTTCATAACTTCCGCATCTTCGATCGGCTGGTCGCTGTATTCCACCGAGCCGTCCGGGTTAACGCGCTTGTAGACGCGATCCTGGGCAAACACACTTATACACAGCGCCAAACCAACAAGTATGAGTAAACTACGCATAAAATCAGCATAGCGGAAACCCTGCCGCGCTTCAATAACTTAGCGCGTCTTATAGAATCTTAGGCATCGCTAACGGGCATAAAAAACGCCCCCGAAGGGGCGTTTTTGTTTCGATACAACGCGGCTACTTACAACGAGTAGTACATGTCGAATTCAACCGGATGGGTAGTCATTCGCATACGAGTAACTTCATCCATCTTCAGTTCGATATATGCATCGATAACGTCATCAGTAAACACGCCACCGGCTGTCAGGAAGGCGCGGTCCTGATCCACTGCATCCAGCGCCATGTCGAGACTGTGACATACGGTCGGAATTGCCATGGCTTCTTCAGCCGGTAAATCATACAGGTCCTTGTCCATGGCTTCACCCGGATGGATCTTGTTCTGAATGCCGTCAATACCAGCCATCAGCATGGCAGAGAATGCCAGGTAAGGGTTGGCGGTTGGATCCGGGAAGCGGACTTCGATACGACGGCCCTTCGGGTTGGGGTCGAATGGAATACGAATGGAAGCGGAACGATTACGCGCCGAGTAGGCCAACATGACCGGCGCTTCAAAACCGGGAACCAGACGCTTGTATGAGTTTGTCGAAGCGTTGGTAAAGGCATTCAGGGCGCGGGCGTGCTTGATGATGCCGCCGATATAGTACAGCGCAGTTTCAGACAGGCCACCATAACCATCACCGGAGAACAGGTTTTGTCCGTCTTTGGCCAGCGACTGATGCACGTGCATGCCACTACCATTATCACCCACCAGCGGTTTCGGCATGAAGGTCGCTGTCTTGCCATAGATGTGTGCCACATTGTGTACGCAGTACTTCAGGATCTGGTTCCAGTCAGCACGCTTGACCAGGGTATTGAAGCGGGTCCCGATTTCACATTGACCGGCCGTTGCCACTTCATGGTGATGCACTTCAGTCATTACACCCATTTCTTCCATGGCCAGGCACATTGCACCACGCATGTCATTCAGGGAATCCACCGGCGGGACCGGGAAATAACCCCCCTTCATACCCGGGCGGTGACCGATGTTACCGTCTTCATATACGCGCTCTGAGTTCCACTCGGCTTCTTCCGAATCTACCTTGTAGAAGGCGCCGCTCATATCAGCGCCCCAGCGGACGTCGTCGAGGACAAAAAATTCCGGTTCGGGACCGAAATAGGCGGTGTCAGCAATACCGGTTGAATTCAGATAAGCCTCGGCCCGTTTTGCCAGGGAGCGGGGGTCACGCTCATAACCCTGGCCGGTGGTCGGTTCCATAATGTCACAGGTCAGGATTAAGGTAGGTTCATCGGTAAAGGGATCCATCACGGCGGAATCTGCTTCCGGCAACAGAGTCATGTCGGACTCATTAATCCCCTTCCAGCCGGAGATGGAAGAGCCATCAAACATCTTGCCTTCAGTAAACAGGTCGGCACCAACCTGATGGGATGGTACGGATACGTGCTGCTCTTTTCCCCGGGTGTCGGTAAAACGGAAGTCAATGAACTTGACGCCGTTATCCTTAATCATTTTTAAAACTTTGTCAGACATTACTCTTCTCCAAATATGAAAAAATGGTTAGCTTATAAAAGCATGTGCCCTGCTGTTGCATGAACTATGCCACCTGCCAGGCACACGATTCTAAATGGTTTTTATGAAATTCCCCTTCGGGTCCCACGCTATGGAGCCCTTAAATTGTGCGCTTTTTATTAGGGCCGCACCAACTTGGTGCATTATACATAACTGAGTGTGATAGCCGAAACATCCTTCAGCTTTTCCGCCACCTCATTAAACTGTGCCTGGAGTCTGGCGCGGCCTGATTGAGTATCTTCTTCCAGGACGGCAAGAGGCAGTTTCAGTTCAACCTGAACCTGTCCATCCAGATAATGCAGCGTGACTTCTTTAATGCGACTGGCCGCGTCCAACCCCTGCCATTGTTGTTCCAGCTGTGCCATCAGTTTTTTGCGTAATGGCAGCCCCGTGTTGGGTGGCGTGACCTCATCATTTTCGGGGTCTATGTGTACCATGACATCCGCCACTTCTTCAATTTCTTTTATTATCCGCGCCCGAACTGTTTCACTGACATAGTGGCCTTCTGAGACGCTGATGTGTGGCGCTACCTGGATGTGCACATCCACCAACGCCTCCCCGGCCATACGTCGAGTACGCAATACATGCAGGGACACAACACCATCGACATCGAGAATCGTTTTTCGAATTGCGTCAACTCGCTCCGCATCCAGACCCGTATCAACCAGCTCACGAATACTGTGCCAGGCCAGGTCCCAACCAATCTTGGCGATCATCAGGCCCACCCCGATGGCCGCAATCGCATCGAGATACCACAAGCCCGCCATACTGCCGCCCACACCCACCAATACAACTACGGAGGAGATGGCGTCAGTACGGCTATGCCAGGCGTTAGCACGTAACATATTTGAGTTGTATTTACGCGCCACGTGCATGGTGTAGTGGTAAATCGCTTCCTTGGAAACAATCGAAATCGCGGCGACAATCAGCGCCCCCATGCTCGGGGTTAGCAGTTTTTCCGGATTAAACAACCGCAGGGTAGCGTCGATACTGATTCCAATGGCAACCACCAGAAGGGCGATTCCCAAACCTACCGTGGCCACGGTTTCAAACCGGCCGTGCCCATATGGATGCTCTTCATCCGCTTCGGTATGCGAATGCTTGGCGGCATAAAGCACGATCGCATCCGTGGCCAAATCAGAGAGTGAATGGATGCCATCAGCAATCAGGGCCTGGGACTGTGACAGAAAGCCAAACTGGATCTTGAACACGCCCAGCAACAGATCGACAACCGAGCCGATCAGGGTAACTTTTATCGTCTCCCGATAGCGAGGACTTTTCTTGCCGGTTTGCGGCTCAGTGATCGGTGAATGCAGGTGCCCCAAATCCTTCTACCTCAATAATTAATACAATTTCATCGTCCCGCTCATCCATGCTTTCGACCTTATGACCGTTAATTCGGCACCAGGCTGGGATATCATTCTTTACTCCAGGGTCCGTTGCCACCACACGCAAGCGTTCTCCGGACCGCATATCAGCAATGGCGTCCTGGGCCCGAATTACCGGCAACGGACACAACAATCGCCGGGCATCCAGCTCCCTGTCTATACGCGCCATTTGGGAGATATCTCGTCTTGCCCAAATGGCCGAACCTGTAACATCTGGTGCTGCTCATCGAGGGCGATCACTTCGATTTCTACCTGCTCGGCATCACGACCCTGGCCATAACGGGCGGCGATGCGGGCAGCCAGATGAATGTCGTCATCACTCACTTCACCATCTATCAGCACCAGCGGGCCGGCATGACTGTGGGTGCGTAAATGGAGAAATTGTTTACGGTAACCTTCAAGGAACTTACCTTCCCCTTCTTCACGGGAAATAATCATCTTGAAGTGCGGACGAGGGCGCAAATGTCGCCCCACCTTCAGTAACATGATGTCATCCAGCTGGTAGTCCCGGCTTGAGCGATGCTGCCACATATCGACCAGCTTTTCCGAATAGGCCTTGTCGGTGAGAAAGCAACAACCCCCGGCCGGGGTCGCATAGTCGGTAAATCCATATTCTTGTGCCAGGGCCATTTGCGGTTTGCGTGATCGGCCATTGAAAGCAAACAGCTTGTCACGCTCCACCCAGCCTTCACGTTCCGGCAGGGTGGGGGGGAGGTGTTTGGCGCACAAAGGGCGCAATAGCAAGTCGCCGGCACCGGACTCACGCTGCACTACCGGCATGGTGTCCTTGCGTTGCGACATGGGGCGCTGTCCCAACACTTCCCCGGTGATGATGAAATCAAAATCGTTTTGCTGAATCCACTCATAGGCCTTGCGCACCATGAAGCCCTTGCAATCAAGACAGGGATTCATGTTCTGACCATAGCCGTGCCGGGGATTCAGCAGCACGTCTTTATATTCTTCAATCACATCCACAATGTGCAACTTGATACCCAGTTGCTCCGCCACCCACAAAGCGTTGTTGCGCTTGGGCTTTTGGCGATCCTCTTGGCGAATGGCATGAGTGTGCCCTTCCACGCAAAAACCGGTGAAAAAATTAATGCCCTCCACATGGATGCCCTGATCCATGATGGCCCGGGTGGCCAACATCGAATCCAGGCCCCCGGAAACAAGAGACACCGCTTTAGCTTGCGTAGACATGAAATTACTAACAGAAATCAAAACTGTGAGGTGAAAAACCCCAAGGATAGCAAATCCCACCTGGCGAGAACATGCCGGGTACGTCGCTTAAATCAAAATCAGTGACAATTCGGTTTTTTTGAGCGGGCAACCAGCACCGGCTGCCCCCCTGTCTGGCGCATCAGTTCGGCGTAGGCCTGGCGGCTGGCCGTATCTTGCCATAGCTCATACGCTTGCACTGGTAAAAGCCCGGTGGTTTGATGGCCGAGCACCCGAATCGCCTGCAGTGTATCCATCGCTGCGATGAATTCCTCTGCCAGGAGCGCGAATAGGTCGGCTGTTTTGGTCAAGCTGTCGGCCAGGTTCTGGTATGCGCTCCGTCCCAGTTTGACGTAGTAGCTGACCCGTACGCGGCGGCGCTCAGCACGACGGGGAAATAAGCCCGAGAAGAGCAGGCATTGATCACCCACGTCTCGCAAGGCTTCGTTTCGCTGTGGATGGGACTGCTGAAATGCTTCCAGAAAATCGAGCGCCAATATCCGCTGCGCCATTTCCGGTCGGCGCAGGTACCGCATCAATGTAAACACCAGGTAACTTTCCAGCTCCTCGCCCAGCTGGACGCCCGAAAGTTCCTCGGCCTCCGCCACCAGGGCTTGCCACTGTGAGATATTTCCCGGTTGTTCCAGGATTCTGCGCATATCGCTACACTCCTGTGCTTGCTGCAATCAGGCACCCGGTTCACTTACCACAAGTTTTTGATGCCTCACATTTAAGTAAACGCATAAACCCCGCCCATCACAAGCTTGTTATTCCTGAAAGTGGTGTTCTCAGCGTGGCGCTGCAAGCCAAACTTGTCCCCTGGAATCAACTTGTTGCGCGTGAAACAGGACGCCGGCAACGACCGCCGCTATAATGTGCGCTCTTTTTTATAGCTAGAGCAGGCAAAAGATTGAGTCCGAAAACCCACAAACCCGATGTCTCGACTTTTCAGGGACTGATTCTGGCCCTTCAGCAATACTGGGCTGAGCGCGGCTGCGTCATCATGCAACCCTATGATATGGAAATGGGTGCCGGCACTTTTCACACTGCAACCTATATTCGCGCGATCGGTCCCGAGCCCTGGGCTGCCGCCTATGTGCAACCGTCACGCCGACCCACCGATGGACGTTATGGAGAAAATCCCAATCGCCTGCAGCACTATTATCAGTTCCAGGTCGTAATCAAACCTTCGCCACTGGATATTCAGGAGCTGTATCTGGATTCGCTCAAAATGCTGGGCCTTGATCCTTTGGTGCACGATATTCGCTTTGTCGAAGACAACTGGGAATCACCTACTTTAGGTGCCTGGGGGTTGGGCTGGGAAGTCTGGTTAAACGGCATGGAAGTCACCCAGTTTACTTACTTTCAACAAGTCGGCGGGCTGGACTGCCGACCCGTTACTGGCGAGATCACCTATGGCCTGGAGCGTATCGCCATGTACCTGCAGGGCGTGGAAAGCTTGTTTGATCTTGTCTGGGCGGATGGCCCGCTAGGCCGAATCACCTATGGTGATGTTTACCATCAGAATGAGGTGGAACAGTCTGCCTATAACTTTGAGCATGCCGACGTGGACTTTCTGTTCAAGCAATTCGATCACTGTGAAGCCGAAAGTGAGAAACTGATCGAGGCCCAACTACCGTTGCCTGCCTATGAACAAG
>JAHEIJ010000036.1 GCA_024639445.1 Gammaproteobacteria bacterium | reverse complement strand
TGATCATTTTGGCCACGCCTTCCGTGGTTTTGAGCATGACGTTCCCAACAAAGCCGTCACACACTACCACATCCGCATCACCCATATAGATGCCGTCGCCTTCCACATAACCGATATAGTTCAGTTTGCTATCAGCCAATAAGCGAGCGGCTTCCTTGACGCGTTCGTTGCCCTTGATTTCCTCTTCACCGATATTCAATAAACCCACAGACGGTTGCGGATTATCATCGACCGCGTTGCACAGGGCCGAACCCATGACCGCAAACTCAAGCAGGCTCGCCGCACTGGAATCCACGTTGGCGCCCAGATCCAGAACATGGGTATGCCCGCCTTTGATATTGGGCAGGACTGTACAAATGGCAGGGCGATCGATTCCCGGCAGGGTTTTCAGTACAAAACGGGCCGTGGCCATCAAGGCGCCGGTATTTCCGGCACTCACGCAAGCCTGCGCGCCGCCGTCTTTGACCAGGTTTATGGCCACCCGCATGGAAGAATCTTTTTTGCCACGCAATGCCTGTGAAGCAGGCTCATCCGAACCGACGACTTGAGAAGCATGCTGGATTGAGAGGCGCGTGCCCGTGGATTCTTTTTGCTTTTGCAATTCGGCTTCAATGGCAGCTTCATCCCCAACCAGGATCACGCTTAATTCAGGGTACTTGGCCATGGCCTTGAGTGCAGCCGGTACCACCACGGCGATTCCAAAATCACCGCCCATGCAGTCCAGCGCAATTGTGCTCTCTGTATTCATGCTTGTCAGAATGGAGTGTCCGGCGTAGTTTTGAAAAAACACGGGACATGGTCTCCCATGTCCCGCATTCTTTTATTATATGCTGCTATGCCGTCTGCCAGTGTCTAATCGACTGGCTTCATTCAAAACTGCTTATTCAGATTCAGACTCAGAGCCGGTATCAACAACCTTGCGGCCACGATAGTAACCGTCCGGACTGACATGGTGACGCAAATGCGTTTCACCGGTGTTCGGTTCGATGGAAAGCGCAGCGCCTGTCAACGCATCGTGCGAACGACGCATGCCGCGCTTTGAAGGGGTCTTGCGATTCTGTTGTACTGCCATGTTCTTTGCCTCATTTACCTTTGTTGGGTGTATTCAAATCCGCCAGCGCACTGAACGGACTCTGTCTCTGTTCATCGTCCGCTGCCGTTTCGGTTGCAGCCGACTCGTCTTCCTGTAGCCATTCACTGGCGGGACATTGCGCCAGTTCATGCCGTGGTATCGACGGCAAGGCCAGGATGATCTCATCTTCAATCATGTCGCTGAGTCGCAGTGGAACTGACTCAACCACATAGGGTTCATAATAGGGTCCAGGAATCCCGGCCTCATCCACGTCAGGTCGAATAAACGCCAGTGCCAGCTGAAGTTCCAGCGGCCAGTCCATGGGTTCCATGCATCGCTGACAAAGGAGTTCCAGATCCGCCTGCGCCGTACCGGTCATCGCGGCCAGGCCCATGGTATCAACGCCAAATTCCAGGGAAAGGTGCACCGCACCTTCCGCATTGGCCAGCAACGGCGATAACCGTTTCATCAGCGTCAGTGGAATCTCGCCCTCCAGCAATCGCCTCGCTTCCGCGAGCCGGAAAGGGTCAACCTCGACTGGCAAACGTTCCTGCCGTTTCGACATAAGGCGCGAATTGTAGCTATGCCCCCCCGGACTGTCAAAAAATTCCTTGAGAATCCGCTTGTTCCGTCACATATGCACCAAATTGGAGCCGTTCACTGTACCCTGGCAGCTTGGGGATGTTCACATACATCAAATAGGTTACTATTTCTGACCGGGGCTTACGGCAAGGGGCATCCCTAGCAGGTTGAAACACAATGATAAAAAAAATCCTCATCGCCAATCGGGGTGAAATTGCCGTCCGAATCGTACGGGCTTGCGCGGAAATGGGCATCAAGTCCGTGGCCGTGTTCGCCGAGGCCGATCGCTATGGTCTGCATGTCAAAAAGGCCGATGAGGCCTACAGCCTGGGCCCTGACACCGTCGCCGGTTACCTCAACGCCCATCGACTGGTAAATCTGGCGGTAGCCACCGGCTGTGACGCCCTGCACCCGGGTTATGGCTTTCTGTCGGAGAAACCCGAACTGGCCGAAATCTGCGCCCGCCGCGGGATTCGCTTCATTGGTCCGGAGGCCGAGATCATCCGCAAAATGGGCGATAAAACCCAGGCCCGCGACACCATGCGCAAGGCGGGGATTCCCATCACCCCGGGCAGTATCGGCAATGTGGCGGATCTGGGCGAAGCCCTCAGCATTGCCAAGGATATCGGCTATCCCATTATGCTCAAGGCAACTTCCGGCGGGGGTGGCCGAGGTATACGACGCTGTGATAGCGCTGATGAACTGCGTCGAAATTATGATCGAGTCATATCCGAAGCCGAAAAAGCCTTTGGCAATGCCGAAGTCTTTCTTGAAAAATACATTGCCAGTCCACGACATATCGAGGTTCAGATCCTGGCGGATCACCACGGCAATGTGGTGCATTTATTTGAGCGCGACTGTTCCATTCAGCGGCGTCACCAGAAGCTGATCGAGATTGCCCCTTCTCCCCAGCTCAGTGGTGAACAACGCGCCCTGATCGGTGATCTCGCTGTGCGCGCGGCCGAGGCAACCGACTATACCAATGCTGGCACAGTCGAGTTCCTCATGGACAGCGGTGATAATTTTTACTTCATGGAAATGAATACCCGCCTGCAGGTGGAACACCCGGTGACGGAAGAAATTACCGGCATCGATATCGTGCAGGAACAAATCCGGATTGCCTCAGGCTTGCGCCTCAGTTATTCCCAGGATCAAATCCAGAGTCGCGGCTATGCCATGGAGTTTCGAATCAATGCCGAGGACCCGAAGAATGACTTTCTGCCCAGCTTTGGCCGCATCACCCGCTACCTGGCACCCGGTGGACCGGGCGTACGCACCGACGGTGCCATCTATACCGGCTATGAAATTCCACCCTATTATGATTCCATGTGTGCCAAGCTCATTGTCTGGTCGCTGACCTGGGACGGACTGATTGACCGGGCGGGTCGTGCCTTGCGCGATATCGGCGTGTTTGGGGTAAAAACCACCATACCCTATCATCTGGAAATTTTACGGAATGCGGATTTTCACACTGCAAAATTCGATACCAGTTTTGTCGATTCACATCCCGAACTCACTCACTATTCGGTCCATCGATCCAATCGGGATCTGGCCGCCGCCATTGCAGCATCGTTAGCGGCTAACATGGGTTTGTAAATATTCTGTCATTGCAATAACGAAGGAACAGGCATGCCACGGCTGAAGATAACTGACACTGTGCTACGAGATGCTCACCAGTCGCTGCTGGCCACCCGCATGCGCACCGAAGATATGCTGCCCATTTGTGAGCGGCTGGATAAAGTCGGATTCTGGTCGCTGGAAATGTGGGGCGGTGCCACCTTTGATGCCTGTGTGCGTTTCCTGAAAGAAGATCCCTGGGAACGATTGCGCCTGTTACGCGAAGCCCTGCCCAATACACAACTGCAAATGTTGCTGCGTGGTCAGAACCTGTTGGGTTATCGCCATTATGCTGACGACGTGGTGCGCAACTTTGTCGCCCGCACGGCTGACAATGGCATGGACATTTTCCGTATTTTCGACGCCATGAATGATTTAAGAAATATTCGTGTCTCGGTCGAAGCGGTCAAGAAAGCCGGTAAACATGCGCAAGGTGCAATTTGTTACACCACCAGTCCCATCCATACGCTGGAACGTTTCGTCCAGTTGGGTAAGGACATGCAGGAAATGGGATGCGACAGTGTCGCCATCAAGGACATGGCCGGACTGTTAACCCCCGACGTCTCCGCCAGGCTGGTCAAGGCGTTGGTGAAAGAACTGGAAGTGCCGATTTTCGTCCATACCCATGCCACCGCCGGTCTGGCCGATATGTGCCAGTTCAAGGCCGTGGAAAACGGCGCGGCCGGCATCGATACCGCTATCTCGACCATGTCGGGCGGCACCAGTCACCCGCCAACCGAAAGCATGGTCGCCGCCTTCAAGGGTACAAAATACGATACCGGTCTGGACCTTCCGCTGTTACAGGAAATCGGTTTTTATTTTCGCGAGGTGCGAAAAAAATATCACCAGTTCGAAAGCGAATTCACCGGCATGGATACCCGCGTGCAGGTCAACCAGGTACCAGGCGGCATGATTTCCAACCTGTCCAACCAACTGAAGGAACAGGGTGCGTTGAACCGGATGAATGAAGTGTTGGAAGAGATCCCCCGCGTGCGCAAGGAACTGGGCTATCCACCACTGGTCACCCCCACTTCGCAAATCGTCGGCACCCAGGCGGTGTTAAACGTCCTGACCGATGAACGCTATAAAACCATCACCAATGAAGTCAAACTCTACATGCAGGGCCGTTATGGCAAAGCGCTGGGGCAAGTCAGCCCACAGGTGCAGCACATGGCCATTGGTAATGAAGAGGTGATCGAGTGCCGGCCCGCCGATCTGATCCCCGATGAAATGGACAAAATACGACAAGAGATCAGCGACCTGGCAAAATCGGAAGAAGATACCCTGACCTATGCCATGTTCCCGGATCTGGGGCGGGAGTATCTGGAACAACGTCAAGCGGGCACCCTGGTGCCCGAAGCACTGGAACCGGCGGATAGTGAAAACAATGGCGGTAAAAAAGCCGCAACGGAGTTCAATGTCAGCATGCACGGTGAAACCTACCATGTAAAAATTACCGGCAAGGGCTATACCACACAAGATAAACGCCCCTACTACATCAGTATCGATGGCGTACCCGAAGAAGTTGTTATGGAACCCCTGGATGAAATTGGTCTGGGTGAAGGCGAAGGCGGACAACCTCGTGGTACCGGCTTGTCTGCCAGTGGTCGGCCGCGCGCAACGGAACCCGGTCATGTCACCACCTCGATGCCGGGCAATATCGTGGACGTACTGGTGAATGTGGATGATAAAGTCAAAGCCGGTGACCCGGTATTGATAACGGAAGCCATGAAAATGGAAACTGAAATTCAGGCGCCGGTTTCCGGTGTGGTAAAAGAAATCTATGTACAGAAAGGCGACACTGTCACCCCGGATGAAACCCTCATCGAGATCGGTTAATCTTCATGCAGCTTGTTCTCGCATCCACCTCCCCTTTTCGTAAAAGTATTCTGCAAAAGCTTGGCGTACCGTTTGATTGCCATGCACCGGAAGTCGATGAATCGCCTCACCCCGGTGAAAACCCTGCGCAGTTAGTGGAACGCCTGTCGATTGCCAAGGCGCAGGCCGTGGCCGCACATCTGAAAGAAGGCCTGGTGATCGGTTCCGACCAGGTGGCGGTGATTGATAACGAAATTCTCGGTAAACCCGGTAATCATGCTAATGCCGTGGCGCAACTGGAACGTGCAGCCGGTAAAACGGTAACCTTCCTGACCGGCCTGGCACTGGTGAATGTAAAAACCGGCTCGATTCAGGCCGAGGTGGTTCCGTTCAAGGTGGTGTTTCGGCAACTCACGCGCGAGCAAATTGATAATTATCTTAACGCCGAACAGCCTTATAACTGTGCCGGCAGTTTTAAATCAGAAGGCTTGGGGATTGCCCTGTTTGAACAGCTGGAAGGTGATGACCCCAATACGCTGATCGGCCTGCCGTTAATCCGCTTGATTCGAATGCTGGAAAAAGAAGGTGAGACGATCATCTAACCAATCATGACTACTCACCCTGTATATGCTTAGCGTATGCTACCGTTTCTTACACCCAGGTTATCACCCAACACACGCGCCATAGCCAGCCCAATACGATCGGCGAAACGCTGCCAGTAATCGGGACGCGGGGTATAGTCGACGATCTTTTCCCGCTTGATAATTTCACGCGCCACATAACTGCTGCTACCCAGTCCGTCGACCAAACCGAGTTCGACGCTTTCTTCTCCGGTCCAGAACAAGCCGGAAAAAATCTTTGGATCATCAACAAGTCGATCACCCCGGCCTGCTTTAACCGCATCGATAAACTGCTGATGAATTTCGTTTAACATCTTTTTGAGGTGAGCCACATCAGCCGGATTTTCCTTGGAGAAGGGATCGAGCATGCCCTTGTGTTCACCGGCGGTATACAAGCGACGTTCAACGCCAAGTTTGTCCATGGCATCGACGAAGCCAAAACTGTTCATCAATACGCCAATTGAACCCACCACACTTGCCTTGTCGGCATAGATCTCATCTGCCGCCGCGGCCACATAGTAACCACCAGACGCGGCCACATCGGTAATCACCGCATAGAGTTTTGTGTCAGGATACTTTTCCCGCAGGCGCAGGATTTCGTCATACACATAACCCGCCTGCACAGGACTGCCGCCAGGACTGTTGATCCGCAGAATGACCCCCGCGGTATTATCGTCTTCAAATGCCGCGCGCAAACCGCCCACGAGAGTATCGGCATTGGCTTCGGTATTTGCGGCAATCATGCCACTGAAGTCTACCAGTGCAGTATGTTTTCCAACCGTAATTCTCTTTCCAGGTTTTTCAGGTAAATACAGTGCGAAGAAAATCAGAAACAAATAAGATATAAACAGCGCCATGAAGAAAATATTCCAGCGTCGCCTGCGGCGTTGTTCATTCAACGCAGCAAAGGCCAGACGATTAACGATGTCCTCATGCGAGTTTGGATTATTGTCATTAGAATTGGATGGCGTGTTTCCCAACATCAGGGTTTCCTTCGTATTGTATAGAGTGTTGCTTAAGCTGCTTTAATTATATTAGTGTTTAACCATTCAGCCACTTCATTCAGACTGTCGAGGCAGGCCAGTGGTTCACAGGCTAGCAGGCGCGCTTTCTCATGTACACCATAGCTCACCCCTAGTGACTTGACCCCGGCATTGCGGGCCATTTGCAGATCAAACTCGGTATCGCCAATCATTAAGGAATCGGACGGTTCCATGCCCAGCCAGTCCATGATGTCCAATAGCATCTGGGGATGGGGTTTGGAGTGAGCTTCATCGGCGCAACGGGTGTAATGAAAATATTCACCCAGAGCTGTTTCTTCCAGCACCTTGTCCAGACCGTTCCGTCCTTTTCCGGTGGCCACGGCCAGAAAATGTCCCTGGGCATGCAGACTGCGAATTAAATCATCGGCACCTTCGAACAAGGGCGACGGCGTATCATTGGAATCCAGAAAGTGATGGCGATAATGCTGAACGAGCGCGTCATGTTGCTGATCGCTGCCATCAGGATACAGGGTCACCAGGGCTTCGCGCAGGCCCAGGCCAATAATATTACGCAGGGCATCATCCGGCCGATGTGCTAAACCGGTTTCATCAATGGCCGCGCGCAGACAAGCCACAATGCGGGCCTCGGAATCCATCAGGGTTCCGTCCCAGTCGAACACAATTAGTTGATTACTCTCACTCATACTTCAGTTCCATTTTTTCTAATACCTGTTCCAGTTCATCATCCAGCGGTGCGGTCACCTCGATCGCCGGTTCAGCCTCTATTAATTGAAATCGTAAGGCACGGGCATGCAAAAACAAGCGTTTCAGCCCGATTTCACGCAGTTGCCGATTAAATCCTACATCACCGTACTTGTCATCCCCTGCAATAGGCTGAGCGACACTCGCGGCATGGACCCGGATCTGGTGGGTCCGACCGGTCTCCAGATTGACCTCCACCAGGCTGGCGATCTGGCTCACCGCCAGCGGCCGAAAGACACTGCTGGCCGGCTTACCCTCCGGATCCACCCGCACCATGCGTTCCCCCGAACGCAGCACATTCTTGCGCAAGGGGGCGTCGATTTTCCGGCTGCCGCCCCGCCACTGCCCTTTCAGGAGGGCGATATAGCGTTTATCGATCCGGTTGTTGCGCAATAACTCATGCAGGCTGCGCAAGGCACTGCGTTTTTTGGCAATCAGCAAACAGCCGGATGTGTCCCGATCCAGCCGGTGCACCAGCTCCAGGTACGGGGCCTGTGGGCGCAACGCGCGCAGGCCTTCAATGACTCCATAGCTGAGCCCACTGCCCCCATGTACTGCCAGACCGCTGGGTTTGTTCAAAATCAGCAGGCGATTGTCTTCATATAATATGGCATTTTCAAGTTGACGCAGGACATACTCCGCCGGACGAGCGGGTGTCGCACGGGGCGCCAGTCGCACTGGCGGGATCCGTAACGTATCTCCCGCCTTGAGACGGTATTCCGGACGAATTCGGCCCTTGTTGACCCGAACCTCGCCGCGCCGCAGTATGCGGTAGATAAGACTTCGAGGCGCGCCTTTCAAGCGGTTCAAGAGAAAATTGTCAATCCGCTGTCCTGCAAGATCGGCGCTGATCTCCACCAGTTGTACCCCAGATTGCGACGATTTTCCCCCAGACTGCGACATGGGCGCATTTTAGCAGCTTAGAGTGGTGCCTGTCGGCATTCGTGCTCCTTTAATATATGGATTTGATTGATGCCCTTGCAAATCATTGATATAGTCCCATTAATTCCGGATTATCCGGAATGCTGCGCCACTCATTGAAGTTGCAGCCGGAAATAACCGAATTTGCGTCACCGCCTGAGACTGGTGACGAAATGATACAGCTGTCCGTGGTACATCGAATTTCGGACAGCATTTGGATGAACATCCGCGCTCCCATGGGCTGAACGAGGTTTCAGACATGGTGGGCAGACCCCAACAGCATGGCCGGGCGCAGAACTGCTGCGCACACCGAAACGGCAAGGCCATGCTCGAGTGAATCGGTCTGGTCGATCCCGCCGGTCAGTGATGACCGTGGTAGAGCGCCATAGCGTAAGGTTTTAAAATGAAAAGAATGTTGTTTAACGCCACGCAGGCGGAAGAACTGCGTGTCGCACTTGTCGATGGTCAGCGGCTCTACGATCTCGATCTCGAAACCACCCAGCGCGAAACCAAGAAAGCCAATATCTACAAGGGTAAAATTACCCGCATCGAACCCAGCCTGGAAGCTGCGTTCGTGGATTACGGTGCCGAGCGTCACGGGTTTCTGCCGCTGAAGGAAATCTCCCGCAATTACTTCAAACCCGATGCCGATACCTCAGGCCGAATCAACATCAAGGAAGTCCTGACCGAAAACCAAGAGATCGTGATCCAGGTTGCCAAGGAAGAACGCGGCAACAAGGGCGCCGCCCTTACGACCTTTATCAGCCTGGCGGGTCGTTACTCAGTCCTGATGCCCAACAATCCACGAGCCGGTGGCGTATCACGCCGTATTGAGGGCGAAGAACGTTCCGAAGCCCGCGATGCCCTCAGTGCCCTGGATATTCCTAGCGATATGGGCCTGATCATTCGCACCGCCGGCCTGGGAAAAAGCGTCGAAGAGCTGCAATGGGATCTGGATTACCTGCTCAATCTGTGGAAATCCATCGATGAGGCCTCAAAAGGACGCACGGCCCCCTTCCTGATTTATCAGGAAAGCAACCTCATTACCCGCACCATTCGCGACTATTTCCGCAATGACATCAATGAGGTCATCATTGACGCGCCGGAAGTGTATGAGCAGGCACGGGAATTTATGTCCCAGGTGATGCCTCACAATATCAACAAGATCAAGCTGTACCAGGATCCGGTTCCCCTCTTCACCCGTTACCAGATTGAGTCGCAGATCGAATCGGCTTTCCAGCGAGACGTGCGCCTGCCTTCTGGCGGATCACTGGTCATCGATCACACCGAAGCGTTGGTCTCTATCGACATCAACTCAGCCCGCGCCACCAAGGGGGGTGATATCGAGGAAACCGCCCTGCATACCAATCTGGAAGCGGCTGACGAAATTGCCCGTCAGTTGCGTCTGCGGGACCTGGGCGGCCTGGTGGTCATCGATTTCATCGACATGACCCCGTCGCGGAATCAGCGCGAAGTGGAAAATCGCCTGCGCGATGCCCTCAAGCTGGACCGCGCACGCGTTCAAATCGGCCGTATTTCCCGTTTCGGGCTGCTGGAAATGTCTCGTCAGCGCCTGCGTCCTTCATTGGGCGAATCCATACACCTGCCCTGCCCCCGTTGCAGTGGCCAGGGCACCATTCGCGGTATCGAATCCATTGCCTTGTCGATTCTGCGCGTAATCGAAGAAGAAGCCATGAAAGAAAAAACCGCCCGGGTGGTTGCCCAGGTACCGGTCGATGTGGCGACCTTCCTGTTGAATGAAAAGCGCGAAATACTTTCCGACATTGAGAAACGCCAGAAGATCAACATTCTGCTGGTACCCAATACCGCTCTGGAAACCCCACACTATGATGTGGAACGCATTCGTGAAGGCGAAACCACTGACGAGGCCAAACAGTTCAGTTATGAACTGGCCACCCATAAACCGGATGAAGTACAGGAAACTCTGAGCAGTACCGTCGCAGCCGCCAAGATTCGGGAAGAACCCGCAGTCAAATCTGTCGCACCGATGGCCCCTCGTCCGGCAGCCGCCCCGGTTCAAAAGCCGGGCCTGTTTGTCAGGCTATGGCGTGCCCTGTTTGGCAAAGGTGAGCCTCAAAAGCCCAAACACAAAAAAACCACCACTAAGCAACGTCCGACGCATAAGGGCCGCGGCAAAAAGGGTCAACGCCGCGCGCCACAACAACGTCGCGCTGAAGGTGGTCAGACAAGGGACCAGAAGCCGGCCCAGAAACGGGACGAAAAGCGACCCGCACCGAAGCCAAAACAACAACCGGCAGCAAAACAAGCCAAACCGGCCGAAAAGCCAAAGGCGGAAACTGCGACGGAAGCTACTGAAGAAACAGCTCAGCAAGCCAAAAGCGGTGCCAGCAATCGTCGCGGTCGCCGTGGCGGCCGACGCCGACGTAAGCCACAGACTGAAGGTGGCAATGTTGCACCCCAGGCTGAACAGGGTCAGAGTCAGCCCCAATCACAGTCACAACAGGCCGGACAACAACAAGCACCATCAGCACCGGTCCAGTCGACAGGCAATACCGTTCAACCTGCCACGCAGGTAGAATCAACCCCGGCTTCAACTGCGCCAGAAAAAGCCACCCAACCGCCGCAACAAACCCGGCCGGTTGCAGCCGAAAAGCTGGCGGACAAGCCTGTAATCATTCAGGAAAAAACAGCGCCTGCAGCAGATAAAGCAGTACCCGCGTCACAGCCCGAACGTCAGGCCGCGGTGGCTGACAAGCCGATGGAAAAACCGGCTGCTCCGGTAATAAAAACTGAGGTCAAACCCGAGCCGCCGGCAAAACCCGCACCGCTCGCTGAAACCGCAAAACAGACAGAAACACCTAAACCCGTTGCGGCCCCACCCGCCGCGGAAAAACCGGCTAAACCGGCAGAACCCAAACTGCAGCAGGTATTCACCAAGCCGGAATTTTCAGAGAACACGAAACCGGCCCCGATTAAGGAAGAACCAAAGTCGACACCCCTTAGTTCGGATGAACAAAGCAGCTAGTCGTTCACACGATAACAACAAAAAGGGGATGCATGGCATCCCCTTTTTTATTCGCACCATATAAATGTATAAATTTATGTCTTCTGCTGGCGCCGAATGTCTTCCAATAACCCCTTGGCGGCTTCCTCCACCATATCGAACACGCGTTCAAATCCACTCGCGCCACCATAATACGGATCCGGCACTTCCGGAATGTTTAAGTGTGGTGCAAATTCCATAAACAAGCGTAAGCGAGATTCATATCCCGGTGGGCAAATATCACTTAACATTTCATAATTATCCCTGTCCATGGCCAGGACGTAATCAAACAGGTCAAAGTCTTCCACCGACACCCGCCGCGCCCGCAGATCGTGCAGTTCGATCCCGCGACGTTCGGCCGTCGCCTGCGCCCGGCTATCCGGTGGATTGCCAACGTGATAGGCATGCGTCCCGGCGGAGTCGGTTTGAATAAGGTGCTCCAGTTCTTCCTGCCGCACCAGATGCCGGAATACACCTTCCGCGGTCGGGGAACGACAGATATTGCCCATGCATACGAATAACACAGAAACTTTTTTCATAATTGCAATGACATAAAATGGTAACTAGGATGAGAATTTTCGGGCTTACTGTAACAAATACTCTTACCGTTAAGCAAAGGCTTGGTTATCGATTTACCAGTCATGATAAATTCATACCCAAGTGTTAACTGGAGATAGCATCGTGAGTCGCGACGCAATGGTAAAAGTCTGGGATCCCGTTGTACGTATTTTTCATTGGTCACTGGTATGTGCCTTTTTCATTGCCTATATCATTGATGACGATTTCCTCAATCTGCATGTCTGGGCCGGTTACATGGTCTTAACGCTGGTTTTTTTGCGGGTCTTGTGGGGATTTATCGGGACAAAACATGCACGGTTTTCAGATTTCATCTATTCCCGGCAAACCATCAAGCAGTTCCTGCTGGATACGCTGAGTCTGCGGGCACCCCGTTACCTGGGACACAATCCGGCGGGCGGTGCCATGATTATTTTACTTATACTTGCCTTATTGCTAACGTCCGTGTCCGGCCTTGCAGTCTACGCGGCTGAAGAAACTGCCGGTCCCCTGGCCGGTATGTTCACCGGAGTCGGTGAATTCTGGAGTGAAGTTTTTGAAGAGCTACATGAGTTCTTTGCGAACCTTACGGTCTTTCTAGTGCTGTTACATGTTACCGGTGTCGTAATTGAAAGTATCATTCACCGGGAAAACCTGATTGGCGCAATGTGGCATGGATACAAACGCAAGACCGATTGAACTGGTTAAATAATAGGACTATCCAGGCTGGGATCCTTGTCGCTTTTAATGAAAAATAATCAGATATGTATGTAAAATATAATTAGATTTTCACTTTCGCTATATCACGAAGTGCAATACCCCGTAACAACCGACCTAGAATGTCCGCCCCTGTGATTACTCGTTTTTCATCTGACCAAATAAGAATAAGATCATTATCGATAACATCATCTACTTCAGATTTAGGATAAACCATTAACTTCGAAATCACCCTGCCAAGCAGCGTGCTTGAATCCTTGACAAGTATAGGGCGATGACAATGAACATAGGGATTGATTACTTTTTCGCCGAACAGCGCCTCTCGCAGAAATGCATTGGCGTTCATCACCAGATGAGGTTGATTGTGCTCATCAACGATGATTATCCACTTCTTGCCGGAGCGATTGATATCGAGCAGAAAGGGATCGTGAGCATAGCGTTCAAACTCCGGGAAAACGGGCATGCCGTCTTTTGTTGGTAAACTGATAATACTTGTCGGATCCACATGTTCGCCCTCCCGGGTAACTGCAATATCATCCAGGGCCAGAAAGTTCAGAGCGCCGATACCTTCCAGACGATCGACGTCGGAGTCATCTGCTTCAATATGCCGTTGAATTACTGTGCGCAAATCCCGTTCTCGAAAATATTTTATCCCCTCCGCACCCAACCACCAGTC
>JAHEIJ010000035.1 GCA_024639445.1 Gammaproteobacteria bacterium | reverse complement strand
GCAGTTGAAAGGCGTACAGCGCGGTCGCCTGGATATCTCGGTTGCCAGTACCGCCAACTATTTTGGAACACGCCTGTTGGCGGCGTTTGCCAAGCGCTATCCCGACACCAGCTTCAGCCTGGATGTCACCAACCGGGAAGCCTTGCTACGCCAACTGGAGCAAAATGAGAAGGATCTGGTGATTATGGGCAGGCCACCCGGTGGACGGGATTTAATTGCGGAAGCCTTTATGGAGAACCCCCTGGTGGTGATTGCACCGCCCGAGCATGAGCTGGCAGGCAGCAAAAGTATTTCACTGAGCCGGCTTGAACAGGAGACCTTTGTGGTACGTGAGCCCGGCTCGGGCACCTTTATCGCGATGGAGCGGTTTTTCAAAGAGCATGGTGTCGAATTTAGCGCGGGGATGGAAATGACCAGTAACCAGGCGATTAAACACGCGGTGGAAGCCGGGCTGGGCCTGGGGATTGTTTCGATCCACACCCTGGAGCTGGAACTGGAGGCGGGTCGTCTGATTATCCTTGATGTGGAGGATTTTCCCATTTTGCGCCACTGGTACGTGGTGCACCGCAAGGGCAAGCGCCTCTCCCCAGTGGCAGAGGCTTTCATGGAGTTTGTCCTGAACGAGGCGCCTTCCTTGATTTCAGCGTCCGCCTACGGGCAAACTACACGGAAAGACTGAGGTTATTGTTACATGGATACCGAATTAGTCAGGAGTAATTAATGAAGAAAACCATCTATGTATTAGTAGTTGCGCTGGGCCTCAGTTCAGTGGCGATGGCGGACGAAATCGAGCTGCGCAGTAAGCAAAGCCGCATCGTAGTGGGTGACTTCATGCTGCTGCTGAAAGCCGACTTGAAGGCGGCAATGAAAGAAGGCGGTCCAGGCAATGCAATACGGGTTTGTAAGAACAAGGCTCCGGAAATCGCAGCGGATATCTCCGAAAAAGAGGGATGGCGAGTTGCCCGCACATCTCTGAAGCTGCGTAACCCGAACAACAAACCAGATACCTGGGAGCTGAAGGTACTGCAGGATTTTGAAAAGCGCAAAGCCGCAGGGGAAGAAATCAAGATGCTGGAGTTTGCAGAAGTTGTCATCACCGAGGGTAAAAAGCAGTTTCGCTACATGAAAGCTATCCCCACAGGTAAGGTGTGTCTGCAGTGTCATGGCAGCCATATTGCCCCGGACGTGGTGGCTACCCTCAAGACTTATTATCCTGAAGATCAGGCAACCGGATTTAATCAAGGGGATATTCGAGGCGCGTTTACCATTACACAGCCCATGTAACTACCGATGGGCAGAGGTCAGGCACTGATCGATATCAAATTTCCGGGATTTAATTCCGGTTTTATTGAGGCTGGGAAACAAATGGCCGATACATTTGTCAATAATGAAGTTATGATGTAAATAGGTCCTCAGGCAAAAAATTGATGATGTTTATATTTGGACAAGAAGACAAAGTACGGAAGTGGCTGATAAGGCTGCTGCTGTGTGCCTTGATTGTCCCCGCTTCCAGCCTTTATGCCATGCCAAGCATGCCATCTGCCGACGATGAATTACCGCCCTGCCATCAGGTGCAGGACAATGAGCAGACCGCCAGCAAGGGTCAGAGCACGAACGGATGTTGCGATACGTTACATCAATGTGACGGCAATTGTGATCACGACTGTTCTGATTGTTTCTCGATCGGTCATATCTTTGGTCTGATAATTATTCCTGCTGAGCCACAACTATCAGCAAGTAGCCACAGTATTCCCGTTTCCTCATACCCTAACGGTCTTAATCCAACCCTTCTGTTGCGACCTCCCTGTCAGTTCGTCTGACAAATCAACCTTTGATTATCTAAGCCGTGTATACGGTGCTGTGCTCTGTCGCCAAGACAGGGTGATATTAATGCGCAGTCATTTTCGCGCATGAAAGGAGTAAGCAATGTTGTGTCATCGTTGCAAATATCTGGGTGCTTTAGCTCCAGTTTTAATGCTATTGAGTTCAAATCTGGTATTTGCCAGTAACGGGATATCGCTTTCGCTGCAAGAGGCGGAAGGTTTGGCTATTGATCAGGACCCAAGACTATCTGAAATCCGTTTGAAATCCGAAGCACTGCAGGAAAGTTCTGTGGCCGCAGGTACATTGCCTGATCCCAAGTTGAAGTTTGGGCTCATGAACTTTCCAACGGATACCTTTGATCGTGATCAGGAACCCATGACCCAAATTCAGTTGGGTGTAGTTCAGATGTTTCCGAGTGGCGACACTCTGCAATTGAAGTCGGACCGCATGGTTGATAACGCGAGAGGCGAGACAGCTCGTGCGCAAGCTCAGCAACGGAATGTCTTACAGCAAGTTCGGATGAGCTGGCTGGATGTCTACTACTGGCAACATGCAGCCGATGTAGTGGCCAAGAATCGCAAACTGTTCAAACAACTGGTCAAAGTAACCGAATCCTTGTATGCCGTGGGGCGAAGAAAACAGCAGGATGTATTACGGGCCGAACTCGAACTTGGGTTGCTTGATGATCGTGAAACCCAGGTTACCACCATGGTTGAGATGACGCGTGCGAATCTGGCTAAATTGATCAACCAGCAAGCTGCTTACCGGCCGCTGACAACAGCATTCCCTTCTTTGCCGGATATTCCAAATCCGCAAATTAGTAAGCAGCGCTTGGCCCAGCATCCCTTGCTGAATCTGGAACAGGCGCGGGTGGATGCCAGTCAGAAAGATGTTGCGATTGCGCGGCAAGCCTATAAGCCTGCCTGGTTACTGGATGTGACCTATGGTTTCCGTGATGGATATAACCCCAATGGATCTGAGCGGGCTGATTTTCTCTCAGCCATGGTGATGATGGATATGCCGCTATTTACCGGCAAGCGGCAGGACAAGAACCTGTCAGCCAACAAGCTTAAACATCAGGCATCGTTATACGCACGTGAAGACCGGGTGCGGGAACTGAATAAGGCATGGGAAGTGAGTAATGCCGAGTGGATTCGCCTGGGTGAGCGCGTCCGGTTGTTTGAAACATCGTTGCTTGCCAAGGCCCGTGAGAACAGCAAGGCATCATTGCATGCTTATCAGAATGATCAGGGAGATTTCTCCAGTCTGATGCGGGCACGCATTATGGAGTTTGAAACCGAGTTGAAAGCACACCGTATGCGAGTAGATCACGCAAAATCACAGGCAAAACTGTTGTATCTGGTAGGAGATGACAAATGAAGCAGCAATACAAAGCAGTAATCACCACCACACTTCTATCATTAAGCCTGGCGGCCTGTGGTGACAAGCAGGAAGCGCAAACTATGGTTTCCGCAGAGTCTCAGGAGACGGCGGTTGAGCATGCACGAAAGCACCTCGATCCAAAATATACCTGTCCCATGCATCCACAGATTATTCAGGATGAGCCGGGAAGTTGCCCGATATGTGGCATGGATCTGGTGCCAATGGATGTTCAGCCAGAAGAAGGTGCGACTGTAAAGATATCGCCTGTGGTGGAGCACAACCTTGGTGTAAGAACAGCGGAAGTAATCAAAGACAAGCTATGGCGGCGTATCGATACTGTGGGATATGTTGATTTTGATGAGAACCATATTTCTCATATCCATTTACGCACCAGGGGATGGATAGAGAAACTTTATGTTAAGTCTGAAGGAGAGCGGGTCAGGAAAGGCCAACTCCTGTTTGATGTATATTCTCCTGAACTGGTGAATGCACAAGAAGAGTATCTACAGGCACTAAATAGCGGTAATAAACGTTTAACTGCTGCATCAAGAGAACGCCTTATCGCATTAGGAATACCGGAATTACATATAAATGATATAAACAAAAATCGCAAAGTATCTCAATACGTAAAGATTTATGCCAAGCAGGATGGCATCGTAGCGAATCTGAGTGTGCGCGATGGTATGTATGTCACCCCGCCAGTTGAGGTGATGAGTCTGGCTGAGTTGTCGTCAGTCTGGTTACTGGCAGAAGTATTCGAAAGCCAGGCCGATTGGGTGGAAGTGGGACAATCAGCAGATGTTCGGCTTTCATATTTGCCTGGTCGTGTGTGGGAAGGTGAGGTTGAATATATTTACCCAAGCCTGAACCAAAAAACACGCACCCTAAAGGCCCGACTTCATTTCGAAAATGAAGACGAGGCATTAAAGCCAAATATGTTTGCCGATGTCACCATATATGGTGGTGCCAAAAATAACGTCATCATGATCCCTCGTGAATCCCTGATTCGTACCGGTAGAGAAGAACGAGTCATTCTTGCGGTAGGGGAAGGAAAATATCAACCACGTAAGGTTGTTGCTGGGATCGAGTCAGGTGACTGGGTCGAGATTATCTCAGGTCTTACAGAGGGGGAAGTTGTTGTTACTTCCGGTCATTTCTTAATTGATTCGGAGGCGAGTATCAAGGCCAGTCTTAATCGTATGCGCTCATCAGTAGCAGAAAAAGATGACAGAGCTGAAGACAAAAAGATCATGGGTAGTGGAACCCTGAAGGAGGTGTTATCAGACGAAAACAAAGTAAACATGGCGCATGATCCGATACCCGCTTTGGGTTGGCCGGATATGATTATGTATTTCAAAGTCTCACCGCATGTGGATTTATCCAGATATAAGCCTAATGAAAAGGTCGAATTTGAACTCGAAGAAAGTGAAGACGGCTATGTCATCAAAACCATGAAGAAAGCGGAATAAGGAGTCAGCATGATTACGCGTATTATTGCATGGTCGATTAATAATCGTTTTTTGGTATTGTTACTGAGCATTATTCTTACCGCTTGGGGTATTTATGCAGTAAAAAACACGCCTTTGGACGCAATACCTGACTTGTCAGATGTTCAGGTAATTATCAAGACCACTTATCCTGGTCAGGCACCGCGTGTAGTGGAAGATCAGGTAACCTATCCGCTGACAAGCGCCATGCTGTCTGTACCCAAAGCGGTAACCGTCAGAGGTTATTCTTTTTTTGGTGATTCCTATATATACGTCATTTTTGAAGATGGTACTGACATTTATTGGGCTCGTTCCAGAGTACTTGAATACCTCAGTCAGGTTGCTGGCAATTTGCCTCCTCAGGCCAAGCCTGTGCTTGGACCGGATGCCACGGGTGTGGGTTGGGTTTATGAATATGCCCTGATAGATCGCACTGGTAAACATGACCTTGCCCAATTGCGTTCTATACAAGACTGGTTTCTCAAGTATGAATTACAGACGGTTAATGGTGTTTCAGAAGTGGCCACAGTGGGTGGAATGGTTAAACAATACCAGGTTGTATTGGACCCAGACCGAATACGCGCATACAACATGCCATTGGCAACAATTCGCAATGCTATCCAGAGAGCAAACCAGGAAGTTGGTGGTTCTGTTATCGAGATGGCAGAAGCCGAATATATGGTTCGCGCTACCGGTTATGTCAGTTCTCTTAAGGATCTGGAAAGTATCCCTCTTGGAGTAAGCGAAAGTGGCGTACCAATTTTATTAAAAGATGTAGCGAAAATTCGGTTGGGACCCCAGTTACGACGTGGTATCGCTGAACTAGATGGCGAGGGCGAAGTTGTTGGTGGCATTGTGGTCATGCGTTATGGAGAAAATGCACTTACCACAATACAAAAAGTTAAAAACAAACTGGAAGAGTTAAAGGCCGGCTTACCTGAGGGCGTAGAGATAGTTGAAACCTATGATCGCTCGGATTTAATTCAACGTGCCGTCAATAACTTATATGGGAAGCTTATTATTGAGTTTGTTCTTGTCGCTCTGGTGTGCGCCGTATTTCTCTTTCACCTTCGTTCGTCACTAGTTGTGGTTATTAGCTTACCGATAGGCATCCTGGGTGCATTTATCATCATGTACTACCAGGGAATAAATGCCAACATTATGTCGCTTGGTGGCGTGGCCATTGCAATCGGGGCCATGGTGGATGCGGCGATTGTGATGATTGAAAATGTACATAAGCATCTGGAGCGTACAATACTCACGAAGGAGAATCGCTGGAGTATCATGAGACAGGCGGCAGGTGAAGTAGGACCCGCACTTTTCTTCTCGCTTTTGATAATTACCTTGAGCTTTATACCGGTGTTTACACTCGAAGCTCAAGAAGGGAGACTTTTTTCACCATTGGCTTTTACCAAAACATATGCCATGGCAGTGGCCGCCGGATTATCTATCACTTTGGTTCCAGTTCTGATGGGTTATTTTATTCGCGGCAAAATTCGAACTGAAACAGAAAACCCCTTAAATCGCTTTCTGATGAAGCTGTATCGTCCTATTCTTGAAATAGTTCTGCGATGGCCGAAGCAGACGATCATTGCAGCACTGTTATTATTCCTGATAACACTGATTCCCATGGCAGCGCTTGAGTATGAATTTATGCCGGCCCTGGATGAGGGTGACTTACTCTATATGCCTACAACCTATCCGGCTTTATCTATAGGGAAAGCACAGGAGTTATTGCAACAAACAGATAAGTTAATTCGTACAGTACCGGAGGTTAAACGGGTATTTGGTAAAATTGGACGTGCCGAGACAGCAACCGATCCCGCACCTTTAACCATGATTGAAACAACCATACAGCTCAAACCGCGCGATGAATGGCGGGAAGGAATGACACTGGAAAAATTGAAAGAAGAGCTTAACCGAGTTGTCAAGATTCCCAGTCTTGCGAATACCTGGGACCCACCGATTAAGATACGCATCGATATGCTTACAACGGGTATCAAGTCTGATGTGGGGCTAAAAATAGCCGGTCCCGATCTGGAAGTGATTGAAGAGATTGGCCAGCAGCTAGAAAGTGTATTGCAGGATATTCCAGGTACGGCAAGTGCATTTTCTGAACGTGTGGTGGGTGGACGTTATGTCAATGTCAAGATTGATCGTTATGCTGCATCGCGGCTTGGATTAAATATTGCTGATGTACAGGAAGTGGTAAGTCTTGCAGTAGGCGGTATGAACGTATCACAGAGTATTGAAGGTCTTGAACGTTATCCGATTAATCTGCGTTATCCGAGAGACATACGGGATTCAGTCGATCAGCTGGCAAACTTGCCAATTGTTACACCACTAGGGGCGCGTATTCCTCTGGGTGAGGTAGCTGAAATACAAATAGAAGATGGCCCCGGTATGATTAAAAGCGAAAATGCCCGTCCCAATGGTTGGGTTTATGTAGAAATCGAGGGTCGAGCGCTAGGTTCTTATGTTGAGGACGCACAGCGAGCGGTCAGAGAAAATATTGATTTACCGGCCGGATACTCAATCAACTGGTCGGGCCAGTATGAGTATCTGGCACGCGCACTGGACAAATTAAAAGTCGTGGTGCCCTTCACCCTGGCGGTAATTATTTTGTTATTGTATTTGCACTCCCGGAATTTCGTCGAGGTGGCCATTATATTGCTCAGCTTACCATTGGCGATGGGAGGTGGGTTCTGGTTAATGTTTTTATTGGATTATGACCTTTCAATTGCCTCGGCAATGGGGTTTATCGCACTGGCCGGCGTAGCAGTTGAAACTGGTGTGGTAATGATGCTTTACCTTAACCTTGCCTGGCAACGTCGCTTGGCAGAAGGTGGATTGTTGGATCAAACCGCATTACACCATGCCGTAGTCGAAGGCGCCTTGCTTAGATTACGGCCCAAGTTAATGACGGTGATGACTATCATTGCCGGATTGTTACCACTCATGCTTGGTAGTGGAACAGGTTCAGAGGTGATGAAACGCATTGCGGCACCAATGGTAGGTGGAATGATATCGTCTACTTTTTTGATCTTATTACTGATTCCGGCAGTTTTCCTGTTGTGGAAATCACGCCAAATCAGAAAACATCAGTCGTAATCCTGAGAGGTTATGGGATTTCTTACTGTATATATTGCGACCATTGCATCATGATATCATGTGCTGAGAATTGATTAATAACCCATAGAGAGAGTAAGAAAATGTATGGATTTAACGTGAAATTCAATGGCAGCTTTGATGAGGCCATCACACGGGTCACTGAAGAATTACAGAAAGAAGGATTTGGTGTTTTGACTGAAATCGACGTCAAGGCCACCATGAAGAAAAAACTCGATATCGACAAGCTGCCCTACAAGATTCTGGGTACCTGTAATCCGGTGTTGGCCAATCAGGCGCTGACGGCAGAGCCCGACATTGGTTTGTTATTACCCTGTAACGTGGTTGTGCGCGAGGAAGAAGACGGAAGTGTTACCGTTGCATTCATGGACCCTGCTGCGGTTATGACACTGGTTGAGAGGGAAGGGGTTGAGCAACTTGCGAATGAAGTGAAAGCCAAACTGGAGCGTGCTCGCGACGCACTGGTAGCCTGATCGATATCGGACTAACTAATGTAGGTAACCCTCAGGTGATACGCTGTGAGGGTTACCTAATGCAATTTGTATAACATCTGGTATTCAAAGGCCAGATGATTCGTTCCACCCGGCAAGGCTGGAAATGGCTGTGCCTTATCAGCAGCTTTTACTGCGGCGCGACACAGACTCGCCGGTCCATGCAAACATTCCAGTTTTTCAATTACTCCTGCTGAACTCACACGAATGGATAGCGTGACACTGCCACTGGTGTGTCGGCGCCGTGCTAGCAGTGGATAGGATTTCTGTTCTTCGATTTTTTCAAGCACCTGAAGAATATATGATTGCTGTACTTCAACGACCGAGGTCATGTTGCTGTGTTGCAACGGGGCGGCTGGTTGGGTTGCTGCTGAAGTTGTTTCAACTTGTTGCGTGGTCTTCGCTATTTTTTCTCTGACAACATGCTCGGTTTCCTTTTCCCTTTCCTTTTGCGTGTCCTGAGGTTGAACAAGTGGTTCAGGTTCAGTGGTCGGTTCAGGTTGCTGTTCAGTTTCGGGCTGCGGGGGATTGACGGGTTGATTCAGGTGGGCCTGTACATAAATCATACGCGAAGGTTGGGCTATTGGGCGCTTGCCCGCTGAAGAAAGTCCACCCAACTCAATCAGCAATGCCCCATGTGCCATGACAGACAGCATGATGGTGATATGAATAGCCCTGATTTTTTCCAACTGAAACTCTGAAATTATCGTTTTGAATGAAATCCTTGAATGGTGAAGTATCGGGAATTAACAGGGTTAAACGCAAGCCAGATTTTAATTACTTACCGCATTACTAACAAACTGTTGCATATGCGACAGTTTGTTCAGTATTTAATAATGTAACCCCATGTAAATCGGTCCCCGGTAACTGGCATCGTCCTTGCTATATAAACCGGAAACACAGAATCGATCGATCATAACCATACATGGGGATATTTAATGAAGAATAAGATGTTCTACGCGGTTGCTGTCGTAATGGCGACTGGTGTTCAGGCCGAAGAATCCACCTTACCAACCATTCAAGTCGAAGCGGAACAGATAGTGGACGCTAATACCTCTGAACTGACAATCGACACATTAATACGGCCCACGCCGTCCGATGGGGGAGAGTGGATACTCGAAGTGCCAGGAGTCAGTGGGGTAAGAATGGGGACGCATGGTATCGATCCCGTCATTCGTGGTCGGAAAAATAACCAGCTAAATATTCTGCTGGGCGGTGCCTATATATTTGGGGGTTGCCCGAACCGGATGGATCCCCCTTCGTCCTATGCGACACCGGAGATTTATGACAGCGCCCTCGTCATCAAGGGCATGCAGAGCCTGATATATGGTGCCGGTGGTCCCGGTGGTACCGTGTTGTATGAGCGCGCGACACCGGAGTTTGAAGCGGGTGAAAATTTCTATGGTAAGGCAGGTGCCGGTTATGAAACCAATGGTGCGATCTGGAATGCCTTTGCGGATGCTGCGGCCGGAAGTAATAAAGCGTTTTTACGCGGCACCATCAGTGCGGCGGAGCAAACCGAGAATTACACCGACGGTGATGGTAACGAAGTCCACTCCGGCTACAAAACAAACGCCGGCAACCTGCTAATCGGTGGTCGTACCGATGGAGGTACCCTGGTTCGGTTTGACCTCGATGCCGTGCGTGGTTCAGACATTAAGTATGCCGGTGCCAGAATGGATGCGCCGGTGAGCGACAGTGACAGCTACAAGCTCTCTATCGAATCAGGCAAGGTGGGAAGTTTTAGCGGTATAAAAGCAGACGTTTATCGTACCGATGTGTACCATGAAATGGATAACTTTTCTCTACGACCATCATCGGGTAATTGGAGTTGGGTCCCCTCTGAGTCCGTTACCGACGGATTACGTCTGCTGGGCGACATGATGCTGGCAAGTGGCACGCTGACTTTGGGGATGGATTATCAGGGTAATGATCGTGATGCGACTCGCTATGCTGGCCCAGCGGGTACGTTTCCGACCATGACCCAGTCCTATTTATGGCCAGGCGTGAGCATTGAACAACCGGGGTTGTTCGGCGAGTATGCGGGCAGTATCAGCCAGGGCAATGATTATACCGCTGGCGTGCGCGTAGATTATGTGGATTCCAGTGCCAGCAAGGCGGACTTGACGGCAATGGGAACAAGTCCGAATGATCTTTATACAAATTATTATGGCACCACTGCCCAGGACAGAACGGACACCAATGTCAGCGCGTTGTACCGCATGGAACATATACTCGATGCGCAGACCAACCTCGGCTGGGGTTTGAGCCGGAGCGTCCGAAATGCAGATGCCACTGAGCGATTCATCGCAGCGAACTCATCGATGGCGCCAATGAGATGGGTGGGTAATCCGGATATTGAGCCAGAAGCGCATCATCAGTTGGATCTTGGTTTAACGTTTCAGTTACAGAAGGGAGCGCTGTCCTTCACAACCTATTATGACGATGTCAGCGATTTTATTCTGCTGGATCGCGCCCATGGCCAGGAGGGCATTACCAGCTCAGATGGGGCATTCATTTATCGCAATGTGGACGCGGTACTGTATGGCTTTGATATGGATGTTGATTATCAATGGGCAGCCCACTGGCGGAGTCGTTTCACCGCTGCCTATGTGTATGCCAATAACGAGACGGATAACCGCGCCATTGGTCAGACCCCGCCGCTAGAGGGGACAGTTTCTCTTGAATACTGGCAGGAACGCTGGATGCTGGCAGGTGAAATGCGGTCCGTCGCCAGACAGAGTCGGGTTGATGATGATCCTGCCACAGGCAGTGGTGTCGATTTTGGCGAGACGCCGGGTTACACCGTGTATCGCCTGTATGGCCTGTTCAAGATCGGCAAGCAGGCGGATCTGAAGTACGGTGTTGATAACCTGTTTGATAAATATTATCGCGAGCATCTGAACAAACCGAGTGGGTTTGATGCAACCAGTTCCACGCCAGTGTATGAGCCTGGTCGTTCCTACTGGGCGCGGCTGGAAGCGAAATTCTGATATTGAGAAACCAAAACGGGGTTGCTTTAGCAACCCCGTTTTTATTGCAGAGAAATGATTCGCTGTTGTGTCAGTTTGAAATTACGGTGTCAATCAGGCAAGTGCATATTTCTTTATGCGATAGATTAAGGTACCGCGTGACAGTCCTAACAGGCGTGCTGCTTTGCTTTGATTGCCTCGGGTTTTATCGAGCGCTTGTTGAATCATACTGACTTCGAGTTGATCCAGCTGAATGCCGCTTTCGGGCAAAGTGAAATTCGATGAAACTGGCCGGGCTTCGAGGTGACGGATTTCAGCCGGCAGGTTTTCGGGATGAATGGTTTTACCACTAAACAGGATCAGCATGCGTTCACAGACATTACGCAGTTCGCGGACATTGCCTGGCCAGGAGTAGGCTTGTATCGCTTCCAGCGCAGCCATGTTGTAACGGGGCGCATCGAGGCTATGTTGAATAGCCAGTAAACTGGTCAGGCGACTCACCAGTAATTCAATATCCTTGCCGCGTTCACGTAATGGCGGTAAATGCAGTGGCACCACATTCAGGCGGTAATACAGGTCTTCCCGGAATGTTCCTGTTTGTACGGCAGCCAGCAGATCACTGTTGCTGGCGGCGATCACGCGGACATCCAGGCACTCGGTACGAGCCTGACCAACAGGCTGACATTCACCACTTTCCAGAAAGCGTAATAACTTGGCCTGAATGTTCAGGGATAACTCACCCACTTCATCCAAGAACAAGGTGCCTCCATTCGCGGCCGGTACTCTTCCCGCTTGATCATGAGTTGCCCCGGTGAAAGCCCCCTTACGGTGTCCGAACAATTCCGACTCGGCCAGGTTCTCAGGCAGGGCCGCACAGTTGATAGTGACAAACGCGGCATTATGGCGGCGACTTTGCTGGTGAATCGCATGGGCCAGCAGTTCCTTGCCACTACCGCTTTCACCCTGTATCAGCGTGGTGACATCAGTTGCGGCGGTGATTGCCGCAGCACGCAGGGTAGACAGTAATTCGGGGGATTCTCCGATGATTCGATCATTGATTGAATTCATGGCGTTACCATTGTTTGGTGTTGGTGCGAGCTGTGCTCGCCATGTTCCATGTTGCCGGAATGTTGCAGGTTGATAAACAGGCTCGCCATAGCCAGGACAATAATACTCAATCCGACCACCGCCTTCAGATGCGGTACCCGGGTCAGGCGCATCAACCATCCGGTTACTATACCGGCGGTCATGACCGTGGGTAAAGTCCCGGCTCCAAATGCCAGCATAAACAGCGCGCCGTTGGTTGCATTACCGGTAGAAGCCGACCAAAGTAGTGCGGAATAAACCAGGCCGCAGGGTAACCAACCCCATATTAGACCAAATAAGAATGCGTGCGAGGGTGAGCGCACCGGCAGGAGTTTTTGCCCCATGGGTTCAAGTTTGCGCCATAAGGGCTGACCCAGTTTTTCAATTTCGGCGAAACGCGGGAACCAGCCCGCCAAATAGAGACCAATGCCAACCATAATAATCGCCGCGATGCTTTGCAGGAATAAATGGCCGTATTCCGGACTGATGAAATTGAACAGGTTATCGCCCAACCCGCCGACAATAGCCCCCACCAGGGTGTAACTGCCGATGCGGCCCAGGTTATAGGCAGAGATATAAGGAAACAGGCGCCAGCGGTCATTTCGAATGTCTGCTGGTAAGCTGAAGGTCAGGGCGCCAATGATGCCGCCGCACATGCCGAGACAATGCAGGGTACTGAACAGCCCGACGATAAAGGCGCTGACGAGAGAGATATCCAACCTGACATCCTGTAAATAAACCCGCGCATCATATCACGCCGGGAGAGGCGGGATCGTCGGGTCAGTCCCAAAGCCCAATTCCGAACCTTGGCCTGTTAATCGGGTCTATTGGGTGTATTGGTATAGGCATTAGCCGAATATATAAATAGTATGCAGGTTGTGAATCGAGTAACCAGAATGACGGGTAATGATGGTTTCTGAGCATCGTCTTTCCATTGCCGGGATGAGTTGTGCTGGTTGTGTCGCCAGTGTCGAAAAGGCGCTGCAAGCCGTTACGGGTGTACAGTCC
>JAHEIJ010000034.1 GCA_024639445.1 Gammaproteobacteria bacterium | reverse complement strand
TGAGCAATCTACCGAGGCAACGACACCACTCTTTGTCCGCCGCCACTGCCCGCACCGGTTCCCCTTCTTGTTCTCCAAACAAGTCCTCGATGACCATATCGAATTTCGGACCATCATAGTTACGAACCCACTGTATCGCGTCGGCCTGGTTCAACTGCGCCATGGAATTGTCTACCCCGAAAAAGCGCTGCGCCACTTCCAGGTGTATCGGATTCAGCTCCACCCCGACTATCTCCGCCGGTTCAATGTAGCGATGGAGTTGTCGAATCACGGCACCGCCGCCGACACCCAACACCAGAACGCGTTTTATCTTTTTGGGAGGATAGAAAAATGCCGGCAACATCAGCAGATCCCAAATTCCGCCAGTAGTCGCCCGAGCCGGATGATACTGGCTATGAAACACGCCATTGGTATAAAGACGACGTGTCTTTCCTGCAGTACGCACCTCATAACGAGAGCCGTTCAGATTTTTCTGCCAGAGTATGGCCATGATTAATCAAATGTTCCGAATATCACTGATCCGGTTCTCAGCATAGTAGATTCGAATCCGGGACTCTTGCAACATGCGTTCATTGCTAAAGACTATTACGCAACATCAATTCCTCGGGATATGGATTCATATAATATTGTTGTTCAATATAGGGATGTGGATTACGTCGCAAGTGATGTCTCAGCATGGTAATCGGCACAATCAAGGGAACCCGGCCCAGCCGATAGGCATCAAGGATATCCAGCATTTCCTGTTTATCCTCAGCCGATAGCTGATTCTTGAAAAAACCCATAATGTGCATCAATACGTTGGTATGGCGTTTACGGCTTGCCGGTTTCTTCAGACCACCCATCAACATATCGATATAATTGTTCGCCAGTGCCTGCAGGTTATCGTCATCCACTTCAGCCACCATTCGACCAAGTTGCCGATAAACCGGTTCATCATGGGCCAACAGATTGAATTTGTGCCGGGTATGGAATTCAATCAGTTTCTGTGCCGTTAAGCCACTATTTATAAGTTGCTGCCAACGAAAATAAATAAACACCCGTTCGATGAAATTTTCACGCAACATGGGATCCATTAATCGACCCTCTTCTTCCACGGGTAGGTTTGGGTGTGCTTGCATAAGGGCATTGGCAAATATACCGCGACCGCGCTTTTCCGGCATATCACTGGAATTGTAAACGCGGACCCGTTCCATGCCGCAACTGGGCGAATCTTTTTTCAAAATATAGCCGGATATACCCTGCAAATTCCCACATGCTTCCTGACTGAAACTACGTAACCTGTCAGTCACATCCAGGCTGACATCATTTACTCCAACCACACGAACACCCTGCCCCATGTCCACTTGCCGGATGGTGGGTCGCGGGACTCCCAAACCAATCGCCATCTCCGGACAAATGGACTTGAAATCAAAATACTGTGCCAGGGTACTGATGATATATACATTGCGCTTGTGCCCACCGTCGTATCGCACTTCTTCACCAAGCAGGCAACTACTGATACCGATCTGTATTTTATGCATTGTCTTCCGTATTAACTGGCTGGTATTAATTCACTTGTCAGAATCGTGTCAACACATCATTATTGCCCAGTATTCATGTTGGCTACTACGCTCTGACAAATGACAAAAAAATCCGCAATTATTGTCTGGTTCCGCACCGACCTGCGCCTGCACGATAATCCAGCTTTATATGCGGCGCTCAACCATGGCGAACGCATCATACCTTTATATATACATGCTCCGCATGAAGAAGGCCGGTGGCAGCCCGGCGCCGCCAGTCGCTGGTGGTTACATCACAGTCTGTCATCACTCGCCCGCGACCTCAAACAATTGGGTAGCCGTCTCATTCTGCGCGCCGGCAACAGTCTCGAGCAACTGCAACAACTTGTTGAGGAAACCGCGGCAGCCAGTGTGTTTGCCACTCGCTGCTACACGCCTGCCGGCACCAAACGTGATAATCATGTGCAACAAGCCCTGCAGGATTTGAACATCGATTTCAAACTTTATAATGGCAACCTGCTACTTGAGCCCGATAGCATTCGTAACAAATCCGGCCAACCGTATAAGGTGTTCACTCCATACTGGCGAGCCCATCAACAGCTATTTAATTCACCGGCATTGTTGCCCGCCCCCGACCAGTTACCATCAGTCCCGAATCGCGTATCCTCAATGGCACTGGCAAAGCTTGAACTGTTACCGACTCAGCCTTGGGATAAAGGCATGCGCCAGACCTGGCAAGTTGGTGAACAAGCAGGCATCCAGCAGTTGCGGTTGCATAGCCAGGAAATCATCGCAGACTATCCCGACTCTCATGATCGACCGGATATCGACGGCACTAGCCGGCTTTCGCCTTATTTGCATTTCGGCGAACTCAGTGTGCGCCAGGTTGCAAAAATGCTGATCCAGAGCCGGCAGCAACATGCCAGACCGGGTGCAACGGCACTGTTACGCCAACTGGTCTGGCGCGACTTTGCCCATCACATATTGTGGCACTTTCCTACTACCAGCGATAAACCCTTCGATGCGCGCTATAACCACTTTCCCTGGCAGCGCCGCTCCAACTCTCGACTACTTAAGGCCTGGCAACAGGGTCTGACCGGCTTTCCAATAGTAGATGCCGGCATGCGTCAGCTATGGCAAACCGGCTGGATGCATAACCGTGTTCGCATGATCGTTGCCTCGCTGTTAACTAAAAATGCCGGTATCCACTGGCAACTCGGAGCCAGATGGTTCTGGGACACTTTAGTGGATGCCGACCTGGCGCAGAATTCCATGAACTGGCAATGGGTTGCCGGTTGCGGTGTTGACGCCGCGCCCTATTTCCGCATTTTCAATCCTGTACTACAAAGCCAGAAATTCGATCCGCGTGGTGAATATATTCGCCGCTGGATCCCGGAACTGGCTGGCTTGCCGACAGAATACATACATCAGCCCGAGCTCACTCCACCGTTAGTTCAACAAGCCTGCAAGGTAATTCTTGGCTCGGATTACCCTGAGCCCATCCTGGATCTTAAAGCCAGCCGCGAGCAGGCCTTACTGAATTACCGCCAATATATCCGTTCCGCCAGTTGATAAAAGCCCCCTGTTACAAGAGCGACTCGATCTGCTTCACCAATTTCTTGCTTTGCGGTTTGGTAAAGCTGCCATAACTACCAACTAACTGCCCGTTCCGGTCCAACAGATATTTATGAAAATTCCATTTGGGCCAGGAACCCGCAGTTTCACCCAGCTTTTGATACAGCGGATCGGCATTTTTCTTCTTTACCCGGGTCTTGGCAAACATGGGAAACTGGACTCCGTACGTCATGCGACAGAATGTTTTGATCTCCGCCTCGCTACCGGGTTCCTGATTGGCAAAATCATTGGAAGGAAATCCCAGCACCACCAGGCCACGATCTTTGTAGGTATCGTACAGGGCTTCCAGTCCTTCATATTGTGGCGTAAAAGCACACTTGCTGGCTGTATTCACAATCAACACGACCTTGCCGGCATAGGCATCGCACAAATTGACCTGTTGATCTTCATTCAGGGGCTGTACGGTAAAATTTAACGTATCGGGGCAATTTTTGCTGTCAGCCTGCACGGGATTTCCTCCAATCAGCAGTAGCGCGAAAAAGAATAACTCAGCACGCATAAGCTTCCTCCTCATGAGTTTGTGCCTTGCTCGAGCTGGCGAACTGCCGCAGCAATCTGACGGGGCTCCATCTGTGATAACAGCACATAGCGCAACGTTGCCGCATCCTGATCGCCTTGATCGACCGCACGGGACAACCAGATATATGCCTGGATCTCATCCTGCTTGATACCGCGGCCTTCTGCGTACATCAGACCCAGTGCATACTGGGCATCCACATTTCCAGCCTCGGCTTTTTCCCGCACCTGTTCGACATGCTCCGGATCATTGTTCCAAAGTACCAGTTTGGAAAGAAAATCTTCTCGTCGCTTTACCATTATCAACCTCCTGCCTGGGTCTGTGCCACACCAGCAACTATCTGTACAAGTCTTGCACAAGACGAATAATATGTAAGCGCTTGTTTAATATATATAATGATTGTGCATTTGACAAAATTGTACAAGTATTTTAGCATTTGTACAAGTTTTGTACAGGAATTAAATGTATTCAAATGGAACAGCAAGACATCAATGGCCTTTACCCCATCGGCACGGTATCGGAAATCACCGGGGTCAATGCAGTCACCTTGCGTGCCTGGGAGCGCCGATACGGCTTGATTCAGCCGGAACGCACACCCAAGGGTCACCGAATGTACAGCCAGACTGATGTCGACAAGATACAGCTTATATTGGTGCAACTCGGTCAGGGTATTGCCATTAGCCGCGTAGCGGAATCAATGGATCTTCGAGAACAGTCGCACGACAGCAATGAAGATATCTGGGTGCAATACCGGCTCCGCATGATCGAAGCGATTAGCCAGTTCGACGAAAACGTTCTGGATTCAATTTATAACGAAGCCATGTCGCTCTACCCGGTGGATATCGTTACCCGGCGATTACTCACACCCTTGTTGACTCACCTCGGAGAACGCTGGCAGACCACTGAAGGGAGTGTGGCGGAAGAGCATTTTTTCAGTGTTTTCATGCGTAACAAGCTCGGTGCTCGATTTCATCACCGTAATATACGCAACACCGGCCCCTGCCTGATTGCCGCCTGCCTGCCCGGTGAACATCACGAGTTTGGTTTATTGTTATTTGCTCTCGCGGCCCACGCACGGGGTTATCGACTAATTCTATTAGGTGCCGATATGCCTCTGTCTGAGCTGCCACATGTCATTCAGCGCACCCAATCAGACGGTGTTGTGCTCTCGGGCTCCATTGTTCTCGATACAGATCTGTTCAAGACCGAACTGAATACCCTAGCCCACACCAGCAGCATCCCAGTATTCATTGGTGGGCATGTGGCTGAAAACTATCATGCTGAGATAAAAGCCACTGGTGCCACTCCATTACCAACGGATTTATTTGGCACTCTACAGACGATTGGCAGTGTCCTGCCTATCACCCGTAACAAAAACACTTAGTCAGGTAACACAATATGTCCAGGCTCAATCAAAACCTTGCTCTCGATCTCACGGAATCCGGCCTTTTACCAGACAGCATCATCCGTCACGGTATTCGTCGGCTGCTGCGTCAACGCCTGGATGAAATAAATGCAGGTGATATTGAACTCATGGCTAACGATCAGCATGACTTTATCCAGGCGATGCAGCAAGCCAACATCGCCTTGCATCCACACAAGGCCAACGAACAACATTACGAAGTGCCTGCTGATTTTTACTTACACACACTGGGACCACAGCTTAAATACAGCTGTTGCTACTGGCCAACTGAAGTTACCAGCCTCGCAGCTGCAGAAAAAGCGGGGCTGGAAATGACCTGCCAGCATGCGGGGCTGACAGATGGCATGCGAATTCTGGAGCTGGGCTGTGGCTGGGGTTCCCTGACCCTGTGGATGGCACGGCATTATCCCACCAGTCATATCACTGCCGTATCAAACTCCCATTCCCAACGAGAATTTATTCTGCAGCATGCTAATCAGGCGGGTCTACACAACATCGAGGTGATTACTGCCGACATGAATGACTTTACCACTGAGCAAGAGTTTGATCGCATCGTGTCAGTGGAAATGTTCGAGCACATGAGAAATTACCAGCTGCTGTTCGAGAAAATCAGTGACTGGTTATTACCGGATGGGGAATTTTTCATGCACATATTTGTGCATCGAGACACGCCCTATGCCTTCGTCGATAACGGTCCAAGCGACTGGATGAGTCGGCATTTCTTCTCGGGCGGAATGATGCCGAGCGACAGCCTGCCTCTGTATTTCCAGGACCACCTGAAACTGCAACAGCATTGGCGCTGGAATGGCGCGCACTATGAGAAAACTGCCAATGCCTGGCTTGCCAATATGGATAAAAATAAAGCAGAATTGTGGACAACGATCGAAAAAACCTATGGCCATGATTTTGCCCAGAAATGGTGGATGCGCTGGCGGATGTTTTTTATGGCCTGCGCTGAATTGTTTGGTTATGACAACGGCCAACAATGGTTTGTCAGCCATTATCGATTCAGCAACCGGAAAATCCAATAGGGCCAGAACAATGTCACCAATGCTGATAAATTTCATCGCGTTTCAGATAGGCTGGTTTGCCTGTGTCCTGGGTGGCGCACATCAACTGCCCTGGTTCGGCACTTTGCTGGTCAGTGCTATCATTGCGATTCATTTATCGCGTGCCAGCAAGCCCCGTGCTGAATTGTTCCTGATTCTGATTGCGATCGCTATCGGCAGTATCTGGGACAGTTTTCTCGTCTGGAATGGCTGGCTGGAATACCCCTCCGGCACACTGATCCCTGACATGGCACCCCACTGGATCCTCGCAATGTGGGCCATATTTGCCACGACGTTGAATTTATCACTGCGCTGGCTGAAAGGGCGATGGTTACTTGCGCTAGTCAGTGGCGCTATTGCCGGCCCTCTCGCCTATTATGCCGGTGCTCGCCTGGGTGGCGTGGTCTTCAGTGAACAAACCACTGCCCTGATCGCCCTGAGCCTCGGATGGGCAGCCCTGATGCCTTTATTAGTGGCCCTGTCACAACGATTTGATGGCTTTCCCAACCTTGCTGCCGCAAGGAGAGCCACATCATGATGTCAGTCTATTTACAGGCCCTGTATGCCATGCTGGCACTGGGATTTGTCACCTGGTTGCTAAGCGTGTTCAAGCGTGATGTCAGCATCGTTGACAGCATCTGGTCTCTCATGTTTCTCGCCGCAGCGCTTGTCTATCTCTGGCACAACAATGCCATAGGCTTACGTGAGACACTGATTTTCAGCCTTGTCCTTATCTGGGCACTGCGTCTGGCAATATATTTAACCTGGCGCAACTGGGGACAGCCTGAAGACTATCGTTACCAGCAGATACGCGAGAATAATTCACCCTTATTCGCACTTAAAAGTCTGGTCATTATTTTTGCGCTTCAGGCTCTGCTGGCATGGTTGGTGTCGCTGCCCTTGCTCATTGCCCTGACATCCCCACAGGGTTTCACCTTACTCGATGCCATCGCCATTATTTTCTGGCTTGCAGGCATGGGGTTTGAAAGCATTGCGGACCTGCAATTGTATCGCTTCAAGTCTGACGCCAATAACAAAGGCAAAGTGCTGGATAGTGGTTTGTGGCGTTACAGCCGACATCCAAATTATTTTGGTGAATTCTGCATATGGTGGGGTTTTTATCTATTTGCAGTTTCGTCAGGTGGATGGTGGACCATCCTGTCGCCACTGATGATGACATTTTTGCTACTCAGATTTTCAGGCGTGGCCTTACTTGAAAAAGACATTCATGAGCGTCGTCCGGCCTACCGTGCTTATATTGCCCGAACCAATGCCTTCATCCCCGGCAAACCGCGGCAACCTGATTCATCTCCAGCAGAGGAGAGCAGTGTATGAACAAAAAGCTCGCATTACTGATTATTGGCCTGTGTAGCATTTTCTGGCTGACACCGATTAATGCCGTCACGCATCATTCTCCTCAACAGTGGCGCTTTAAGGTATATCTGGATGAACAGATGATTGGCTATCACACCGTGACCGTCAATCCTGAAAAGACCCGCGCAACGGTCCAGGTTGAAGCCAGCTTTGATGTGAAATTCCTGTTTTTCACGGCCTACAGCTATCTGCACAATACACAGGAAACATGGGAAAACAATTGCATCAAAACCATCGATTCTCGCACTAATGATAATGGCGAGATACTCTATGTTACAGGTCAGCAAGAGAATCAGCTGCTGGTCCTGAATACTCATGCCGGCACACAGTCCCTGCCAGGTTGCGTACGCACCTTTGCCTACTGGGATCCACACCTGCTTCAAGCCCGCCGTCTGCTTAATACCCAGACCGGAGAATATCTGGATGTAAGCATTACCTACATTGGTGATGAGGACTTGAACATCAATGGCGATGCAATTGTTGCCAGGCGCTATCGACTGCTGTCAGAGAATATCGTGATAGACCTCTGGTATTCCGAAAGCATGCAATGGCTCGCACTGCAAACCACTACCGAGAGTGGTAATCAATTACGTTATCAACTTGAACAACTACCAGTGTAAAACCATGAAAAATATTATCAAGGTAACAGTTCTTATGAGCACACTAAGCTTTTTTGGTTGCAGTAGTCAGCCTCCCATGCCCACGGTTGACTATGTCGATATTAACCGCTTCATGGGTGACTGGTATGTGATCGCCAATATACCTACCTTCATTGAAACCGAGGCGCATAATGCCATTGAAAGCTATCGCCTGAATGAAGATGGAACCGTCGCAACAACTTTTAGCTTCAATGACGGTGGCTTCAATGGTCAGAAGAAAGTCTATCAACCAAAAGGCTTTATTCTCGACACCAACAGCAATGCCATTTGGGGCATGCGTTTCATCTGGCCCATCAAGGCCGATTATCGCGTTGTTTATCTCGATGACAACTATAGCCAGACCATTATTGGACGCAACAAACGTGATTATGTCTGGGTGATGGCACGTTCCCCTGTGATCTCTGACGAGGACTATAAACGTCTAGTACAGGTCATTAACGACCTGGGTTATGATACAAACAAACTCCGCAAAGTCCCTCAGCAATGGTCCGCGCAGACAGGAGACAGTTAATGAAGATTGCAATCATTGGCAGTGGTATCGCAGGCAATGTTGCGGCCTATCACTTGCACAAAGACCATGACATTACCCTGTTTGAAGCTAATGACTATGTAGGTGGACATACCCACACTCATACGATTGATTGGCAAGATAGACAGTTTGCAATCGATACGGGATTCATTGTATTTAACTACCGCACCTATCCACATTTTACCCGGCTACTCAACGAACTTCAGGTTCCGGTTCAGCCTTCAAACATGGGTTTTAGTGTCAAATGTGAAACAACAGGTCTGGAATATAATGGCAATAACCTGAATAGTCTGTTTGCCCAGCGTCGTAACCTGTTACGACCATCATTTCACCGTATGTTGCGGGATATTCTGCGTTTTAATCGCCAGGCGCCCTCATTACTGCAAACCTGTGACAACAGCCTGAGCCTTGGCGATTATCTGCAGCAACAGGCTTATGGCCGAGAGTTTATCGAACGCTACATTATTCCTATGGGTGCCGCTATTTGGTCAACCGATCCGGCGCGGATGCAAACTTTTCCTGCCTACAGTTTCGTGCGTTTCTTTCACAACCATGGTTTGCTAAGTGTAGCCGACAGACCCACTTGGTATGTCATCAAGGGTGGGTCCAACCAGTACGTTAAAAAACTGATTCAACCTTTTCGAGATCGTATTCGCCTCAACTCACCGATTGAATCTATTCGACGCTATAGCAGTCATATTGAGATTACTCCACGCAATCAACCAACTGAACGATTCGATGCTGTATTCATTGCCAGTCACTCTGATCAGGCGCTGGCCATGTTAAGTGATGCAACAAAACAGGAAAAGGAAGTTTTAGGCGCGATTCCCTACCAGGAAAACACTGCTGTACTTCATACCGATATGACAATCCTGCCTGAACGACGTCTTGCCTGGGCGGCTTGGAATTATCACTTACTGCAGGAGAGCTCATCACGTGTAGCGCTAACCTACAATATGAACATCCTGCAAGGCCTCGACACGCCTGAACAATTCTGTGTCACATTGAATAATGATAGTGCGATCGATGAGTCTCGCATTCTCAAGCGTATGCGCTATCATCATCCTGTATACACCCCCAAAGGCATGGCTGCACAACAACGCCAACAGGAAATTAATGGCGTCAACCGAACTTATTTCTGTGGTGCCTACTGGCGCTATGGTTTTCATGAAGACGGGGTTGTCAGTGCCCTGAATGCTATCAAACACTTTAATGAGCATCACTATGCACAGTTGCATTTACGAAGGGCAGGTTAGACACCGGCGGTTTGCGCCGCGGTCACACCAGTTCAGCTATCGCATGTACCTGCTATACCTGGACCTGGCGGAATTGCCAGAAGTATTTGATCGCCACTGGTTATGGTCGGCACGACGACCAAACCTGGCGTGGTTCCGGCGCAAGGATCACATGGGTAACCCTGGCCTATCACTCGATACCGTGATACGGGATACCATTCAAAACGCCACCGGTATAAAACCAGAGGGGCCGATTCGCCTCCTGACCCATTTACGCTACTTTGGATATGGTTTTAACCCCGTTAGCTTTTATTATTGCTATAACCATGATGACACTCAGCTACAAACCATTGTGGCTGAAGTAAATAACACGCCCTGGGGTGAACAACATTACTATGTATTACCTGCCAGTGAACACACAGGCCATGGTCGTCATCAGCGATATAAGCGCCAAAAGGAATTTCATGTCTCGCCCTTTATGCCCATGGATATTGACTATGACTGGCGCTTCAGTGTGCCGGCAAAACGCCTGAATGTGCATATGGAAAACTTTCATGCGGGTCAAAAGGTATTTGATGCAACCTTGCAACTTCAACGCACCGCAATTACTTCTACCAGCCTGGTACGTGTTCTGCTGCAATATCCTTTCATTACCGGCAAGGTTATTGTCACTATTTACTGGCAAGCACTCAAACTGCTGGTAAAAAAAGTACCGTTACATTCCCATCCTGACAAAAAGGAGGCGCCTGAGTCGGCGTGATGATTATGCGAAGTTCTGAAGCCACAATATCTGAAACAGTCATCAGCAAGGATAAGTCACGCTGGCTGGATAAACTTGCTCGCAAAACGGTCCATAATCACCTGCGTCGCATACAGAAAGGTGAGCTGGTAATACGTGAAGACAAGGTTGAATATTATTTTGGACAAAGATCTCCGGACTGCAACCTATGCGTCACCATTGATGTACAGAATATTCGCTTCTACAGCGATATTGCCTTTGCCGGTAGCGTCGGTGCCGGTGAGGCCTATATGCAAGGCTTCTGGACTTGTAACGATCTTACCCTGCTGGTTCGCCTCTTGCTGATAAATCGTAATGTGCTGGATAGTATGGATCAGAGCCTTTCGCGCCTCAAAGCGCCTCTCAATAAATTAATGCACTGGTTAAATAGAAATACACGTCGCGGTAGCCGTCGCAATATCGAGGCGCATTACGATCTTGGAAATGAGTTATTTGAACAATTCCTTGATCCCACTTTGATGTACTCGGCCGCCTATTACCAAAAACCCACAATGTCACTGGAGCAAGCCGCGATCACTAAACTGGATCGCATATGCCTGAAACTGGAACTCACACCGGAGGATCACATTCTCGAGATCGGTACTGGCTGGGGCGGGTTCGCAATTCACGCCGCGCAACATTATGGTTGCCACGTAACCACTACGACTATTTCACAACAACAGTATGAACTTGCATGCCAAAAGATCCAAAATGCTGGCCTGGAGGATCGCATAACCGTATTATTAAATGATTATCGCGATCTGCAGGGCCAGTTTGATAAAATTGTTTCCATTGAAATGGTTGAAGCCATCGGCCATCAATATCTTAATACTTATTTTTCGAAATGCAGTCACTTATTGAAACCTGATGGAATGATGTTATTGCAAGCCATTACCATCACAGATCAACTTTATCAAGCAGCACTCCAGGATGTTGATTTTATCAAACGCTATATTTTCCCTGGTGGCTTTCTACCCTCCATATCTGTGATGACAAACAGTGTTGCCAAAGTTACAGACATGAAACTATTTCACCTTGAAGATATCGGCCCGCATTACGCAACTACCTTGCATGACTGGCGACAACGTTTCTTTGATAACATCGAGCAAATCTGGGCCATGGGTTATACGGATACTTTTACTCGCATGTGGGACTATTATCTCTGCTATTGCGAGGGCGCATTCATGGAACGGGCTATTGGCACTGTACAGATGTTGCTGGTTAAACCTGAATCCCGGCGCACACCCGTGCAACTCCCGGAATAACTACGCCTGGGATTAGAGATGACTACTGCACTGTTCACGGTTCCCAGACTACCTGCCCAGCTGGGCTATGCGGGCCTGCTTCCTTTTCTCGTGCTTAGCGTGGCCATCTGGCTTGCACCGGCCACGTACCAGATACTGATAAATCAGGCGCTGTTGCTGTATGCCAGCTTGATTCTGACCTTCATGGGAGCGGTTCATTGGGGTCTCGCCATGTTCCAGACACAGGGTGATTATCGGACGCAATTAGGTTTCAGTGTGGTTCCTGCGTTGGTTGCCTGGGTTGCACTCTTCCTTCCCGAGATAATCAATTACTCGGTGCTGATCATTGCCTTTGCATTGCTGTGCTTGTTTGACACCCGGATGAGCAAGCTTGGACGTACCCCGAATTGGTATCCATACTTGCGCTCTCCCCTTACTGCTGTGGTCGTGACCTGCCTGATTGTGGCTCAATTACAGTACCTGCCATAATCTGCCTCGTAAGCGTTTCAATATCCACTCCACCTCTTGCCTCAAGCGACTTGACTGGTCGCGGCAGACTACACGAATGCATCACCCTCCACGTCGGGACCGAAACCAGTATTCCGGTATTGGGATAATTTGCCCTCAAAGCCTGAATTTGTGCCAGGGTGGCATTGACCGTAAGGTCGATGATCACACCCAGCCCCTCCCTCTATTCCACCGGTATCAACATCTGTACCAGCATTACGCCCGGTCCCCTCCAACCGGACACACATCATCTGATTGTCTGTGCGGAGTTGGATTTTCATATATTTTTCATAATATTAATGCCTCTGATAACTTAAGTTATTGATAATAAATAAAATTCGTACCCCACGCCTTTGCTATCGTGTTTATATAAGTAATCAATTATATGGCATTCCCCTGCCAATCTTGATAGAATTACTCAACTATTGATATTTAAATGCTGAGGTAATCTCAAATGGAAGCAATTGTTAACGGTCAGACTATTCAGCTAAGCGAAGCGGGCTGGCTGGAAAACCTGGACGAATGGAGCGAAGAACTGGCTGTGGAAATAGCCAAGAATGAAAAGATAGCTGAGCTGACGGAAGAACACTGGGACATCATAAATTTGGCGCGCGAATATTTTCATGACAACGGTTCGGTATGTGAGCCTCGCCAATTCTCCAAGCTAATGAAGAATAAATATGGCAAGGATCGCAGCGATCAGAAATACATCTACTCGCTGTTCCCAACCGGCCTGATCAAGTGCGCCAACAAAGTAGCCGGTCTGCCGCGACCCAAGGGCTGTAGCTGAATAATACGTGCAAGTATGGCTTATTAAGAGGGGAAAGAATTACACCTTTCCCTTTTTTTATTCATTCATTGAAGCCTTGACTGTTTTATTTTTACCGTGGGACTTGCCTTGATAGAGTGCTAAATCTGCACGATGTAAACACTCATCAATAGTC
>JAHEIJ010000033.1 GCA_024639445.1 Gammaproteobacteria bacterium | reverse complement strand
GCTTGACCATTGCCGGCTCCTTTAGCGGTTAAAGATCGAAGGGGTGTGGCACATGGATAGCAAATTAATACCGCCGCGTCCAGATATATCGCAATGCGCTCGACATGCGCCATAAGCTCAGCAGACAATCTCTATCGTCCCGTTGCTGATCTCGATAACTATATAAAAGTTTCGTAATGTTTTAATGTTTGGATACCGGGTTCCCCTGCAAGGTATAGGAGGTTATATTTAAGCTCAGTACTTATTATAAAAAAGAATAATGAACCGACCGGTCCGCAAGCACCGGCGAACATAACAAGACGATCGGCACACCGATCGCGATCAGGAGAGATGCATGGCTCAACTTGAATCCGAATCCAATCAGGATGCGCTGCCGTTTGTGGCGCCCTGTCGCCAGGTTAACCTGGCTGATCCGGTGCAATGGTTCATACTAGGGTGGCAGGACTTCAAGCGTGCGCCCCGTATCAGTCTTATCTACGGATTTTCACTCGTGGTTCTCTCCTATGCAGTGGCGTACTTGACCTGGAACCTGGGTGGTTTCGTGCTGATTCTCAGTTTGTTGTCTGGATTTATCTTTATCGCCCCTGTACTGGCGCTGGGTTTATATTCAATCAGTTGTCAGTTGCAGGCGGGAATGACACCGCAGATTGGTTATTGCTTACGCCAGGGACGGCGCCATCTCGGGAATGAACTCATTTACTCCGTGATCCTGATGGTGATATTCCTGATATGGGCACGTGCCGCATCCATGATCCATGTGTTCTTTCCCATGGAAGCCGATCCCCAATTGGCTGACTTGGCAGTATTTTTATTCATCGGCACGCTGGTGGGTAGCCTGTTTACGGCAATTGTTTTCACTGCCAGTGCTTTCTCATTACCGATGATGCTGGATCGTAAAGTCGATACCATTACCGCGGTCATCACCAGCATCAATGCCGTATTGCGTAACAAGGGTCCAATGTTCGTCTGGGGTTTGATTATTGTATTCTCGCTGGGCATCAGTTTTATCACAGCCTTTCTGGGCCTGGCGATCCTGATGCCGATATTGGGTTACATGACCTGGCACGCCTACCAGGAGACCATCAAGGCCGATGCCTGGCCCGAGCAAACCAAGGTCCCGATGGAGTAATTCGGCTTTTATTCATGTTAACCTGATCAGGAAAGGCATAAATCAGGAAGGGTCGCCTGCTAATAGGCGACCCTTTTACTTTTGTGGAAATAAATTCCTCGTGCGTGTGCCTGACAGGGATGCTATAAACACAGTGAAGTTAGCGTTTGAATAATCAGGGTGTTTATTCAAACAGCATCTTAAACCAGCGAGGCCATCATGCGAGTCGCCCTGTTTGTCACCTGCCTGGTTGACCTGGTTCGACCCTCGGTCGGGTTTGCAGCCGTAAAACTGTTAGAGCAAGCCGGTTGTGAGGTAGTGGTACCGTTGGCGCAGACCTGTTGCGGGCAACCGGCCTACAATAATGGCGACAAGAAGACTGCCGTACGATTGGCCAGGCAGGTGGTCGATACCTTATATATATACGACCACATCGTGATTCCCTCGGGTTCCTGTGGTGGCATGCTCAAGGTCCACTATCCTGAATTGTTAAAAGATGAGCCAGACTATGGCAGCAAGGCCGCGGAATTGGCCGGGCGTTGTTATGAATTGACCAGCTTTCTGGTGGATGTGCTCAAGTTTGATTCCCTTGATGCCGCCTACGACGGCCAGCTCACTTATCACGATTCCTGTTCCAGCCTGCGCGAGCTGGGTATAAAGCAACAACCGCGACACCTGTTGGGTAACATCAACGGTTGTCAACTCAATGAAATAGCTGACACCGAAAGTTGCTGCGGATTTGGCGGCACGTTCTGCGTTAAGTACCCGGCCATCTCTACTCGAATGGTGGATGACAAAGTAAATAATATAAAAAAGAGTGGGGCGGATACTCTGGTGGCGGCTGATCTGGGTTGCCTGTTAAACATTACCGGGAGAATCAAACGACTCGGCTTGCCCATCAAGGTTTTTCATGTCGCCGAGGTCCTGGCCGGGATGGCGCAAGGACCCGGGATTGGCGAGGATGAATCCACATGAAATCATCTTCACTAACGTTCCGTAAGAATGCGGAACAGGCCTTGCTGGATACGCAACTGCAACGCGCACTGGATATCGCCGGCAGTGGATTTATCGATAAACGCCGTGCAGCAATGGATGCTCTGCCGGAATACGAACAACTGCGTCACACGGCGCGGGAAATAAAAGAACATACCCTGTCACGTCTGGATGAGTACCTCCTGCAGTTTGAACAACAAGTGCTGGATAACGGCGGGCAGGTGCATTGGGCCGGCACGCCGAAGCAGGCAACAGACATTATTGTGAGTTTGTGCCGTGATGCCAATGCCGGGAAAGTGACCAAGGGTAAAACCATGGTGGGGGAAGAGATCGGCCTGAATGAAGCATTGCAAGCGGCCGGTATGACGCCGGTAGAGACAGACCTGGGTGAATACATTATTCAGCTTGCTGATGAGCCGCCCAGTCACATCATTGCCCCGGCAATTCACAAGACTCGCGAACAAATCACCACACTGTTTAAACAACATCATGCGCGCCTTGGCCTGACTCAACCCCTGGAAACAGTGCCCGCCATCGTCAATGAAGCGCGCCAGGTATTGCGCGAGGAATTCATTCAGGCGGAGGCGGGGATAACCGGCGCCAACCTGTTGATTGCGGAAACCGGTTCAACCGTATTGGTGACCAACGAAGGCAACGGGGATCTGACCGCGAGTTTACCGCGGGTGCATATTGTCATCGCCAGCATCGAGAAAGTCGTGCCAACCCTGGAAGATGCGACAGTGATTTTGCGTTTACTGGCGAGGAGCGCGACCGGACAGGAAATTACCAGCTATACCAGCTTCTTTACCGGGCCCAAGCGGGAAACAGATCTGGATGGTCCGGATCATTTTCATGTGGTGCTGGTGGATAATGGACGCACTGATATGCTGGGCAATGAGTACCATTCCATGTTGCGTTGCATTCATTGTGGTGCCTGTTTGAATCATTGTCCGGTATACAGTGCCATTGGGGGGCATGCCTACGGTTGGGTATATCCCGGTCCCATGGGGGCGGTGTTAACCCCATTGATGATCGGCTTGTCACAAGCGCCGGATTTGCCCCAGGCTTCAACTTTTTGTGGTCGTTGTGCCGAAGTGTGTCCCATGTCGATACCGTTGCCAGATCTATTACGCCAACATCGTTTCAACCTTACCGAACAGCATGGCGTTAAACTCAAATCACGACTGGCCCTGGCCAGTTGGGGCTTCCTGGCGGTGAGGCCCAGGTTGTATCGGTGGATTATGAACAGGATAACCTGCCTGTTGCACTGGGTTTCGCGTGGGCGAGGCCGGTTGCAGAAAGTGCCGTTTGCGGGAGGCTGGACCCAAAGCCGCGATCTACCAGCACCGCAAGGGGAGACCTTCATCGCGGCCTGGCAACGCCAACAAGCCAGAAGGAAAGCGGACAATGAATAAAGCCCGCGAAACCATCCTTGCCCGAATTCGGCACACCCTGCGAGGTGATGATAAGACACTCAATGATGTGGCAGTGAAACCGCCATTACGTCAGCCGTCATGTGGTCCTCAACCTAGTTGGCAGGAAGACGATGTCAGTCGCTTTATCAATAAACTAGAAGGTGTCGCGGGCAGCATCAGTCACATATCGTCCACGGATGAAGTGGTTCCCGCAATCACCGCTTACCTGCAACAGCATGACATACCCTTGAATCTGGTTAACGCCAGATCGAGTATATTGGACGGGATTGCCTGGTCGGATGATTTTATGGTGGAACAACGCAAGGCGACGGGTGCGGACACCACCGTCCTGACTGAAGCCTATGCCGGTGTAGCGGAAACCGGCAGCCTGGTGTTGTTGTCCGGTGCAGATTCACCTACCAGCCTGAATTTTCTGCCGGATAATTATCTTTGTATTTTGAAACGGGAGAATCTGGTCAGGCATATCGAGGGTGTTTGGCAGCGGCTGAGACAGGAACAAACCGGCTTGCCACGAGCGATCAATTTTATTACCGGGCCTTCCCGTACCGCGGACGTGGAACAGACCATTCAGCTGGGTGCGCATGGACCACGGCGTCTGCATGTTATTTTACTTGAACAAATTTAATAGCAATTAAACTGCGGCAGTGGCTGGACGTGATATCAACAATCCGGCTAGCGAAAATAAGCCTTGGTGATATATTGATTGAGCATTCTTTCCGTATTGAAGAAAGAGGCATTCAAGGCAATGGCATGTTGCATTACTGTAATATACTCATCACGGCGTAAATAATAGAGCGGCATGATCTCATGTTCCAGTTTGTTATACAGGGATTTCGTTTCCTCTGTTTCAGGACCATCTTTATCATAAGATTGATTCGCTTTTCCAATCGCCCAACCGGTTACACCTTCAATGCAACCTTCGATCCACCAGCCATCCAGTACACTTAGAGACGGCACCCCATTGACGGCGGCTTTCATGCCACTGGTACCGGAGGCTTCCATCGGTGGTAAAGGAGTGTTGAGCCACAGGTCTGAGCCTGATGTCATGAGTTTGCCGATATCCATATCATAATCCGGAATGTAGGCCGTTTTTATGTTTTCGTTCAGTGTATCTTGTATGTGGTAAACTTGCTGAATCAGTTCTTTGCCATCTTGATCTTTCGGATGTGCTTTCCCGGAGAAAATAAGTTGAATTGGCCCAATATTGGCTGTTATATCAATTAGCCTTTGAATATCATTAAATATCAATGTTGTTCGTTTGTATTGAGTGGCGCGACGAGCGAAACCGATGGTAAATATATTCATATCCATGCCGGAATTGCATATTTTATTGACATATTCAACAAGTTTCAGCTTGGCCTGGTTATGTGCTTGCCAGATTTTGTCGCGAGGCAGACTAATGGCATAACGTAGGCTGGCATTATCGCGCCGCCAGTCCGGAATATATTGATCAAATAGTGCCTGCAATTCATTACAAGCCCAGGTGGTAGCATGCACGCCATTGGTGATTGAGTCGATATCATAGCCAATAAACATTCTTTTTGTGATTTCGCGATGTCGTTTTGCGACACCATTTATATAGTGGCTGGCATCAAGGGCCAGGTAGGTGAGATTCAAATCATTATTGCAGCACATGCTCTTACCCATATCACGGAAGGTATTACATTTCTTCAGCAGGCGACACGCAAGCTCAAAGGAAAAACGATCATGACCGGCCGCAACGGGGGTGTGAGTCGTAAAGACGCATTGTTGACGAATTATGCTTAAATGCTTTTCTGTTGCCTGTGCACTACCGTCTTTGGCAATGAGTTCTTCCATTAATTCAAAGATTAAAAGACTGGAGTGACCTTCATTCATGTGATAGCGATTTATATCATCGTATCCCAGGGCACGTAATATTCGCACACCCCCAATTCCCAGAATAATTTCCTGACAAAGGCGGTATTCATCATCCCCGCCATATAGGTAATCCGTTAAACTCTTGTCATATTCGTTGTTTGCCTCAAGGTTGGTATCCAGCAGGAATACAGGCACTACCGAACCATCAATACCCTGAATATCATAGCGCCAGGTTCGCACCAGTACCTTGCGATCATCGATATCAACCGAGATACGCGGTTCCTGTAGCTGCAGATAATCATTGATCGGCCAGTTTATGGGTGATTCAGTTTGCCAGCCCGAGTTGTCGATTTGTTGGCGAAAGTAACCTTTGCGTGAGAGGAGAGATATACCAACCATCGGTATCCCTGTATCAGCCGCGGCGCGTAATGTATCACCTGCCAGAATACCCAGGCCGCCTGCATAGGTTGGTACTGCGGATTGCAATCCCACTTCCATAGAAAAATAGGCAATAGCAACTGAACTTGTCATTCAATATTTACCGCCCAATCGGATAACCGGTTTTCCCCTCTATTTTTAACGTTTGACATGAGAGCGGGATAACCAGCCAATTATAATCCCAATGAACAGTACAAGAAATATCAACAAGGCGCGTGATATTTCGATATTCCAGACTAAGAAAGTGACGGTCACCACAGCGGCGTTTTGTACTGTAAAGACAACGACGAGAATTATCATCAAAAGCGTGACAATCATTTTATAATTCATTTTCCTTCCTCCTGAATATATTCTGGCAGGTTATTGTCTCAGTGCTCTATGCTGTAATAAATATCCGCGCCTGCGATAGATTTTGATCCGCGGTAACCGGTCTCGGTTTGAACACGCAAATATCGCTTCAGTTTGTAATGCACTTCAACGATGTTGCTAGACTCGACAACACCTGTAACATATCGGACATACAGTTTGGGTGATAAATACTTTCCAACCACCAATGATGTTTGTTCAGTGGCATTGTCCGTTTCAAATGATACTTCATCAATGTAGGAGTAAATACCGGTTTGATCAACAAGTAGCTCACCTCCGGCTAATCTTGCCGCCAGCAGCGCGCGTTGTAATTGCTGTCCCTCACTGTCTTCGCCGGTTTCCATTGGTCGTCCCAAAAGGAAATAAGAAGCAACATCTGATTCAGACATTGCGGGTTCGGAGAATAGTGACAGCTCCGGTTGCTTCAGGGTGCCGGTCACGCGCACACCGGCAGTAACGGTATCCACTTCGCGTACCGCTTCCAGGTCGATCGCCGGATTATCAATAACCGTATTGGCGAAAATCAGACGGCCACGACGTATCTTGGCATCCTGGCCATAGGCTTTATAGGTACCTTCAGTGATCCTGATTTCACCCTGACCCAAAGTCAGTTTACCCGGCTCATCAATCAATAACAGATTGCCATTGATCTCACCACGCAAACCGAAACCATCAAAATATATATTGTCTCCCAGTATCAGCCTGACACGACTGGATATGTTCCAGCGTTCTTCAACCAGTGGTGATTCTGTTTCACCAATGAAGACCACATCATTTGATACAGACACCGACGTTCGGGGTAAAGTACGGGGTCGAAATAGGGCCTGCGGGATGGTTATCTGACCGGTCAGACTGATATCTCGTCCCTGTATGTCAATATCGAGTTGAGGGGAGATATGCATTTTGATATCCGGCATGTTTACCAGTTGAAAATAATCAGCCTGGATGTTTAGACTGGTCGGCCAACCTGAGGTCGGATCCAGGATAGTACGGCCCGTGAGAGTGAGTGGTTTCGCCTCACTGGAACGGGCACTGAAATGGTAATCAACTTGTTTTCCGGTTTTGCTTTGGGCCTGCAGATCAATCTCACTCAGTTTAATGCCAAGTGCCGGAATTTCTGCTGATGCATGTTTTATCACTGTTGCTCCAATAATAAGAGGCTCACCGAGCATTCCATCAAGCCGAAGATCGGTATCCAACGAGCCTGTCAGAAGCGGCAAGTCAAGAAAAACACCATTCAAATATGCAAGAGAAGCTAGCGAGGCCTTGACCTGACCATTTAACGGCTGCGTGGCGTAAAATCCTCTCAAGGCATTCCAGCCGGGCAGGCTGATTCGTAGCGACAGGTTTGCAAGCTCATCAGCCGGCAGATCAAGATGCGTCACAAGTCCGCTTTTGTCCAGGCTAAGCTGAAATTTGCTGGCGGCAAACTGAAACGGTTCTTCTCTGTCAGTGACCGTAAGGTGAAATCCGTCTGGTATGCTGAGGAGGACATCAGCAAATAATTCCTGTTCGGGATGATAATGTGCAGTTGCGTTAATATTACTTTTGCCCTGCAAGCTGAGATGGGGTGGCATCCAGTTTCTCAGCAGGGCCAATGAGAGGTTATTGGCATCCAGTTTTGCTGTCCAGATATCTTGCTTTCGTTCACCCTCCACGCAAATATGCGCCCCGGGTTGATTCAGACAAAGAGGATCGAGAGTTGCCTGATTGCTTGAAAAAGAAAAGGCGGCCGGCTGGTTCTGTTGCCATTTGCCTAACCCATTGAGTGCGATGTTGGTCTGTGCGATTTCTCCACGCCAGTTCTGCTGATCATTCAAGGCCCCGTTGATGGCAATTTGAATGAAATCCGCTCCATGCTTCATATCCAGGTTGATTTGATGTTGCGTGCGTTTGCCTTTCATCTTTACTGCCATGTTTTGCCATTCGTAACCCCTTATGGCGATATTATTAACAGTCAATCCGGTGTCAAATTGTTCGTCACTCTGTAAGTCAATGTCAAACTCGCCATTGATTTGGCCAATTCGATAATCACTAATAGCAAGCTTTTCGCCATTGATCCTGGCGATGATGTGTGGGGTTAATCGCGGACCGACGACATTTGTTTGTAGTTCCAGCTTGCCACGTGAGTAGGGCCAAATATGGTTTATGTCAGGTGAGGTCAGTTTTGTTTGCAGGTTCCAGTTCTTGTCACGTAAACCGGTAATCTGCAGGCGTGATTCTGCAATAGTACATTCGATATTATCAATTTCGAGTTTTTTGTTGCTCCAGCTCACCGTGCCATGCGCATTAACCGGATAACCGCGTAGCTTGCCGCCTAACTTTTTGAGATCGATTGTGTCCAGTGGCGCTTTACTCGATCCTTTGCGTACAGCCTTTAATTCGGCATTAAGTCGTCCCGGCCAATCTCGCCATTTAGTTGCGGGATTTACGTCATGAATAGTGAAGGAAGCATCCCAGTTTAGATGTGGACTCCATGTAACTTTGGCTGAACCGAGGATTTTGCCATCCAACGTCGCGGCGCTAATATTCGGGATATTAACTCGCTGTTGATTGCCACTGCCGCTTATATTTAATAGTGTGCTGGGTACTTGTTTTCCTGCCAGATCTGTTTTGAGGGTAAATTCGTAGGCGTTGAGCTTGCCATTAAGCTTAAACTCACCTTTTTTGCTACTTAACGAGTCTGATTGACGGTTTGACAATAAGGGCAGGCGAAGTTGATTCCAGCCGCCGTTGAGGGCCAGGCTGCCGGATTCCGGGCCAGGTTGCCATTCGCCACTAGCATAAAGGCTGGCCTTTGTGGTCTGGTGTGTCGTTCTGAAGTCGGTAATTTCCCAGATGTTCGGCTTAGCCTTTAGATGAAATATCGATTCAAACATTCCCTGTGCGGGAAGGCTGCTGCGTAATTCGCCCGACAGGCTAAAGTCAGCAAGGTTACCCTTTGATACTAATTTGCCCTCAGTATCCACCACCGGCCAGGATTTGACGAGCTGCTGAGTATTAAACTGCTGGACTTGCAGAGTGAGTTGCCATCCCGGAGTTTCGAGGATGTTGTTCAACTGACCACGCAGAGAAATATCCAGACCGGGTTGCTGGGTGGCTTGCGTCAGCATAAGCTTTTGTAAAGTTCCGTTGAAATTACCACGGCCGTTTACTGGCGTATAGTCACGATAACGCAGGGTCCAGATTGTCTCCAGGTCAAATCGCTGCTTGACATCCAGCCCGAGTTGTCCCTTTGTGGTCAAATCAAACAAATCGGATTGAATCGACAAATGCGCGAGTTGCACAGAATGATCGTCTAGGCTGGCCTGTAGATTTATGTGTTTAATAATAAACGGCGGGCGTGATTTCGTGGAGATGTGCGCGTGACTGAGATCTGCATTGATGATTTCGACTGAAAAGGGCAGGGCAATGCTGGTGGGGGTTGCAGATTTCCGCTGCTGTGTGGCCTCGGGGAGTTTTATCCTGAGGCCCTGTGCATCAAACTCGCTGATCCGCAGGGTGCCTGTCAACAGCTTGATTAGTTGCCAGTCAACTTCAAGTCGTTCTAGCTTGATGTCGATGTCATCATCAGTGTAACTGATGCCGAAAAGTCTGATCGGTCCCCGCAGTGTTCCGCGCAGGGACTGAATGCTGAGTTTGCCGGGAACGGACCGCGTGACCAGGTCATGCGCTCGATCCAGCCCCCATTGCGTGTTCAACACTAACCATACGCTGCCAATAAGGACAAGCAACATTACAAGCATGGCGGACAGAATAATGCGTTTCACAAGTCGGGCCCTATCACGAGATGCAGGCGAAAACCTTCATAGGGTTCGGTGAGTGCCCAGGCAAAATCGACCCTCACCGGGCCAACAGGGGAATGCCAGCGTACACCGAATCCGGCACCTTCGGCAATCTGATCGCTGAGATCATCGAAATCATTCAGGGCATTACCTGCATCGTAAAAAGCTGCCACACTCCATTTGTCGCTTAGCCTATGGTCGAGTTCGAGGCTACCTATCAGTAGATATTTACCGCCGACCACTTCTCCAAGAGCATTGACCGGACCCAGTTCCTCGTAACCATAACCACGAATGCTTGTGTCACCCCCTGCATAGAAACGTTTAGATGCCGGCAGTTCAAGTATATTATCTACCAGGGTTGCACCAACTTCCGCGCGGGCCAGAAGTCTGTTCCTTGAACCCAAATCAAGTATCCATTTACCATTAGTTTGTGCCTGCAGAAAGCTTGCATCCGATAATACATTATCGGAAGCACCGAGTAGCTTCAGATAATATCTGCGACCATGTGTGGGATTTATACGGTCATCCGCCCAGGTACGGGACCAGCTTACAATTGGGTAGAGAAACAAGGTTTCATCAGTTTGTTCCGCAACGGTAAAATCTTCATATTCATAATTCAAACTGACAACTCGCCGCCAATTACCTTGCATAGCGGAATAACTGCCGCTGAGACTTGCGATCTTACTGTCGCGACTTTCGGTTGTCTCATTGCTGACACGGGCAGTGTACGCCATTTCTTCACTGATCGGGTCCTTGAGAGGAATAATATAGGTCCCGAGTAACGACTGGATATTTTCGGAAGCCAATAGATCAAAACCGATCTTGTGGCCACGCCGTCCAAGCCGACGAGTATGGCGGATGTTGCCACGGAAACCGGTATCAGTGCCATAACCCAGACCGAATTTCCACTTGCGCGGCTTGCTTTCCGTTAAATGCAGGTAAATTGGTATTTCACCACCAATAGCTAAATCACGTCGTGGTTCGATATCGATACGTTCGAACAGTCCGCTGTTGCTGAGATCGGCTTGTAGTTTCAAGAGTGCGGTGGGGGCATAATACTCACCTTGCTGGAATTTTATATAACGCCGCAGGAAATCTTCATCATAGGCATCCTGAAAAATTGTTACTTTGCCAAATCGATAGCGAGGTCCTGATATTAGTTCGAGGATGATAGCGGCGGTTTTCTTTTTTAAATCAACATCAATTCGGCTTTCAGCATACTCGGCATCCAAATGCCCCGTTTGTACGGCGAGCTGCAATAAAGCCTTCTTGATATTTTCATAATGCACATGTTGCAATCTATCACCAACTCTAGTCGATAATTCGTCTAGATACTGCTGCAGTTTTGGTTGCTGTTCGGCGGGACCAATTATACGAATATTGAGATCAGTGATAATTACAGGTGGGCCCGGTTCAATTTCATAACGGGCAATCCATGAATCCTTGTCCTTGATTAAACGAGCACGGACCAGTACCTCATAATACCCATAAGGTTGGAGTGCCTGTTTAATCTCCCGTGGTGCCTGGGCATGCAGGCGCCGGATTCGGCTAGGGAGTAAGTCTGTGCGACTCTTTTCCCCGGCAATTTTGAGATAGGCAAGCACATTCTCTTTTTCCGCCCCATGGATACCATGCACTTCGACCATCAATGAGGTAGCAAAGACCGGACTTGTCATGCCTAGAAGGCATAAAACAAAAATAATGCCTGAATATGTCATTTCCAGATATAGTCAAATCAAGTCTGCCAGGTCTTTCATTAGATATCTCCACCCTTTACCAGGCTGGTAAACTACAGGTTTCTAGCCTTTATTTTGGACCAACTTTTAACACAGGTACATACTATTAATATACTATGAGGCAAGAAACTAGAAAAACAATAGTAAGCCATCTGCCAATATGCTGTCTGAGGACTTCAACCGCTATGCCAGGGATGTGCTGGTGATATATTATGTATTTTCCCTGATTTAGTGCTACGCTTTCGTGATCGTCTAATAATTTTATGGTCAATAAGGATACTCGAATCTATCCGCCATGAAAAAAACGAAGTTAATTATTGGTTGGCGGGAATGGGTCTCTCTGCCCGAATTGGGTATTGAGCATATCAAGGCAAAAATCGATACCGGTGCCAGGACCTCGGCATTACATGCCTTTAGCGTTCGGGCCTTTACCAAGCAAGGTAAAAAGATGGTACGATTCCAGCTACATCCGTACCAACGCCGGGATGATATTGTGGTCGAATGTATTGCCCCGATACTGGATAGACGTTGGGTGACGGACTCCGGAGGACACCGGGAACAGCGTTACGTTATCGAGTCGAGCGTAAAACTGGGCGAACAGCTTTGGCCGATTGAGCTGACCTTGACCAACAGAGAAAGCATGAAATTCAGAATGTTATTGGGAAGAACGGCGATGAAGGGTAAAGTTATTGTTAACCCTGGGCGCTCATACCTGATAGGTAAGAAACCGGATATGGAAGATAAATAATATGAAAATCGCAATTCTTTCGCGGAACACCAAGTTATATTCAACCAGGCGTCTGGTTGAAGCTGCCAAACTGCGTGGGCACGAGGCGGTTGTGTTAGACACGCTGAAATGTTACATCGAAGTGACCACCATGCGACCCGGGGTCAAGTATAAAGGGGAACGTATTATCGATGTTGATGCTGTTATTCCGCGTATAGGTGCCTCCATAACCATGTATGGTATGGCGGTGTTGCGGCAATTTGAAATGATGGGCGTTTTTCCACTTAATGAATCAGTCGCGATTGGTCGGTCGCGGGATAAATTACGATCTTCCCAACTGCTATCACGCAAAGGAGTTGGTCTGCCGATAACCGGCTTTGCTCATGATGTGAGCAATACGGAAGATCTGATTGATATGGTTGGGGGGGCACCACTGGTTGTGAAACTTTTGGAAGGTACACAGGGTAAGGGTGTGGTTTTAGCTGAAACACAAAAAGCAGCGGAAAGTGTGATTGATGCATTCCGGGGCTTAAAAGCGGATTTTCTGGTACAGGAATTTATCAAGGAAGCCGGTGGGGCGGACATTCGCTGTTTTGTGGTGGATGATAAAGTCGTCGCGGCGATGAAACGCCAGGCAAAGGACGGTGAATTTCGTTCCAATTTGCATCGTGGCGGGGTGGCCACCGTAGTCAAAATTACGCCGGAGGAACGTTCGACCGCGGTGCGTGCTGCCCGCATTATGGGTTTGAATGTCGCGGGGGTTGACCTGTTGCGCTCTAACCACGGCGCGGTTGTCATGGAAGTAAACTCATCACCCGGTCTTGAAGGTATTGAACAGGCAACCGGCAAGGATGTGGCAAGTTTAATAATTGAGTTTATTGAGAAAAACGCCAAACCCCATCATACACGTACACGTGGAAAAGGCTGAGTTGAACTCCGACGCAATAGAAATTGCTGGAATTGAAGTCGCGCCCGGTAAAAGTG
>JAHEIJ010000230.1 GCA_024639445.1 Gammaproteobacteria bacterium | reverse complement strand
TTGAAACCGCTGCCAAGGGAGTCAGTTATGGTTATGGCTGGTGGCTTCCGGAGTTCGCCGGAATGTCATTAATCGAAGCCCAGGGGAGGGGCGGGCAACTGATTGTCATTTGGCCGGAAAAGGAAATGGTGGTGGTCTTGACCGCCGGTGGCTTGAATGCCGATGAGCTGGCCGCTTATCTCGCCCAGGCCGTGCGTTCAGACGGGTCCATACCGGAAAATCCGCAGGCCGTGACCAGACTGAAACAAATCGCTGCCGCACTGAAAATGCCACCGCCAGTACGGGCTGTGGCAAGTCCGCCAGCAATAGCAACGCAAATCTCCGGACGCTGGTACCGATTAGAACCGAACAAACTGGGTCTCGAAGCCATGATGTTCGAGGTCGACGACCAGAAGATGCAACTGGGCATTATGATCGGCGGCCGTCGGTATATGATGCCTGTCGGACTCGATGAGGTCTATCGGTTATCAAATCAGACACCCTCGCAATTACCCGCAGGGGTCAGAGGAAGCTGGACAGAAGAAGATACTTTCGTACTGGAATATGATGAAATTGGCCGAGTGAATCATTTTACATTCAGTATCAAATTCACTAATGAATCGATCGTTGTCAATGTGGATGAACCTACAGGGCTGTATCAGCTAGCGCTGACTGGTCATATTCTCGATTGAGAAACTAAAAAGGTCAGCGAAATAAGGGGGCAGATTAATTATTTTCTAATAGTGTAGGATGTAATCCGGCTGTTAGGTAAACTACATAAGTTATACTCGTGACTAAGCAAGTAAAGTAAATATACTTGGTATTATAAAAAAAAAGGAATAATCATGGCTTTGACCCACAAATTTAAGGATTCTGACGATTTTACGCAGGGAGGCGAATGGTTTGACGACAATGGTCGAAGCATATGTGAATGGGCTTGGGAGGCCAGTGCCAAAAAATTAAATATAAAATGCGGGATCCATGGTAAAAAAATTGATTTGAGCAAATCTGAACAGAAAATGCTTACTGATAAAAGTCTAAATCGCACATTACCAATGCTTGCTCTCGAAACCGCTGAGGAGATCAACAATATAAAGTATGAATTATAATTATGATGACTGAGAGTAATTGTCGGGTTGTTTTATATCGGTCGTGGGATCTTCATAACAATTGAATTTGTTCATTTGGAAATTGATGGAGAATCGATAGTTCCTCTTTGGGTTGACGTATTGTTTACACTGATATTTGGACTAGCTTCTGTTGCCGTCGGCATATTATTAATGAGATGGCGGCCAATGACAGAGAAATAGAATAAATGTTAATAATATAAAACCACATAAATCAAAAGGTCAGACTCCGTTGACGGTTAATTTTTCCTAAATCACTGTTTTATAAGCACAACAAAACTAAATAAGACACCCACTTTTATAGCAAATATTTGGGGTTACGACTACATGGATGTAGGAGGTACGAGCCCATGGACGGGCGAAGGTAGAACAATGCAGGAGCAATTGTCGAGAATAACGTCAGGAACAGTTATCGAGCGTAAAAACTCAATTAAGAGAGTGATAGCAAGATATAAACATAAGGTATACATCTGGGCAGAAATGTTTATATTTATACATATGTCTATTCATCTACTTTCTGTCTAAATCACTGCTAGGCATATAAGAATGTTCTAGTAACCTGAAAAGGTATGAGAATAAAAATTAGTTGGAAAGATGTAGATGAATAATGTTTATGAATAGTGGAAATCGTTCGCTTAGAGTAAACAATTAAATTGCAAGGAGGAAACCATGTTATTAAAAGAACTATCTAGTGGTCATATGATAGAGGTGTTGAACCTTGTTGACCTGATCAACCTGAATTGCGATGAAGTGGTCGGTCGTTATCAGGAGGGTGAGGAAGCCCAGGATCCAATGAAGTTCAAGAAAACCAACTTAATCTTCCTGTCGGGAGAGGAGCTACCCCACTGTTGGACAGACCCGCATTATCGTGATGATGAGTTGAGGAGATAATTATTGAATAAAAGGGGTCGGTGACAAATGTAAATCAGACTCGTTTTTACCGACCCCTTTTATGTTAGAAGAATAAAAGTGGGCGGATTTATTTTTCTCCGATAGCGCTGAATGTAAACGACTCTTAAGTTAATTTAAATAAAGATACGTTACCCTAAGAATGACGAGATTTTCCATATCGTGGTTGCATTGGTACCGCTACTGATAACGTTACTGTTGGTTTTCGCCTTGGCCGAGGGCTTTATTCTCGCCTTCCCATGGCTAATTTGGTCAGTTATTTTTGCGATTTGTTCACTACTACTTATTTACCACCATTGGACGATTGGCAGATGGGCAGGTCGTTCTGCGTTTATCCCAACTGGATTCCTTTAGGAATTAGGCGTTGTTGCATATGTTGTATGCTATCTCAGAGTAGCTTAGTTTATGTCTTTTTAAATCAAAAGGGTTAAACCTGGTTGAAAGTTAATTTTGTCTAAATCACTGTTAGTTTGACAAGAAAAGAGGAACTCTATGGATGAACTAGAAATACCGCCAGCCGCTAAAAGAGACGATAATTCAGTTGAACTGCTTCGGGCGTGGATAGCGGAAGGGGCACAATGGGTATCACTAAACCCCCATCTATATCGTGATCGCGAATTCTCAGAAGAAGATGCGTGGGGCATGTTCCTCGCAGATACGATACGTCATTTATCTAATGCAATCGCTCTCGAGTCAGGTAAAGATCAAAAGAAAACAATAAAACTTATAAAAAGGGCATTTGACCGTGAAATTAAGAAACCAACATCTACAGCTAGAGGTGGTTTTATTGGATAAGTGTAATCCACCTAATAATTCTATTAAGTACGCCTGAACCTACCCGGCGCTGCTTATTTCAATCGTTAGGCATCAATAAATAACTGGAGGAAAGATGGGTTTCGCTATTTCCTGGTTAGCACTCAAAGGTAAAGAGCCAGGTAAAGTAAGGGAAGAATTAGGTGTCTCTGAAACAGATGAACACGAAGAATTCCCGGAATCAAAACTTAGTGCCTGCAGATTACCAAATGAATGGTATCTGATTTATATAAATAAATGTGAATCACCTTATGTTTCAAGTGAAATTCTTGAGTCTCTCTCAAATAACTGTGAAATTATTGCATGTGTTATTGAAGAACACGTAATGTATTCAAGGTCACAATATTGGAAGAATGGAAATAAAATATGGCAAGTAGTCCACGATGCACAACAAGGGATGCTTAATCTTGAGTATGAGGGGCAACTCCCCGACAACTTCGAAAACATAAAAGTAAGTTTATTTGCAGAGCAAGAATCAGAAGGCGGGGAAGAAGCTGATGTGGATTTTATATTTGAAATACCGCTTATATTGGCAAATAATATATCTGGTTTCAAGCATGATGAAGATATTCCTGATCTTGAATATACCGTTCTAACTACAAATAAACAGAGCTCTAGCCCATGGTGGAAGTTCTGGTAATAAAGGAATATAAAAGTAAAATAGGACAGGTTTATTTTCAGATGAATCGTTATTAAGAGTGATTGTTAATAGGCAATAATATAGTATTTAGCCTAGGGTAAGAATCTGTCAATTGCTTTAACTCCTACACCAAATGTTGGACGGAGTGATGCACTTTGGGGGGTACGATCGAAAGGCGACGAATTAGCTTCGCGACACGGACGATACTGGCGGTGATCGTGCTGAGCTTGTCTGCGATCTCCAGCAACGTAGGTGCTAACGAAAGCGCGGCGCTGGAGAATACCGCTCCCGACAGTGCCGTCGAGGCCGTCACTCCCATCGGTGAGGCTTTGACCGCGCCGGAGGTCAAGGAGCCGGCGCGCGTAAAAGGGCTGTCCCGCCGGGTAGAGAATATGCCGCCCATCCTCCGGGACGCTACGTTCAAAATCAACTTTCGCGGTTACCGCTTCGACCGGGAAACGGTCAGTGACCGAAGGGACTACGCCAACGCTCTGGGTGGTGAGATCTTCTTCGAAACCGGCAAGTTCCTGCATAGCGCCAGGGTCGGCCTGTCCTATTACAGCTCGAACCTGTTCGGTGACTCGGAGAACGCGGGCCTGACCGGGCTGGTCGCACCCGACGGTGATGATCTCAACGTGCTTGGTCAGGCCTATCTGCAACTCGGCGATTCCGATGGATGGCAGGCCTCGTTGTACCGCCGTGGCGTCAAAGTCC
>JAHEIJ010000032.1 GCA_024639445.1 Gammaproteobacteria bacterium | reverse complement strand
TGAGGCCGAACCAGGCCAACAGGAGCAGGCCAAGGGCGAAGTGCTGGCCGCGTTGAGCCGGTGACAGGGGCGCAGTGGTCGTGGTCATTCTTCTTCTCCTTAGTAACTTTCATTATGCAAGTAACTAGATGTTAGCATGTAACTTTCAAATTGCAAGTCACTGGCAATCTGCTAGACTTAAGTCATGAAAAAACAGAAGGTTAGCGATGAAAAGCCTGGGCTAGTGAGACGATCGGTGTGCCCCATCACCAATACCCTCGACATTCTGGGCGATAAATGGACCTTACTGGTGGTACGCGACATGTTTCTGGGCAAGAAGACCTACGGAGAATTTTTGGCATCCCCGGAAGGCATACCGACCAATATACTGGCGGATCGCCTTAAGCGTCTCGAACAGCACGGCATCATCGACAAGACTCCTTACCAGCAATCGCCGGTGCGCTATGCTTATCAGCTGACGTCCAAAGGCCAGCAACTTTCTCCCGTGATAAAAGAGATCATCAAGTGGGGGTTAGAGAATATACAGGGGACAAAGGCAGCGATGATGGACAGGAACAAATAGGAATTCAAAGGGCTCAGCCTAGATTGAAATTAATTCTGTCTAAATCTCTGTCAGGTATTTGAAAGTCAATAGATAAAAGGATTTCTCTATGAATTTATATTTCAGACTGATAATAGTTCTGCTTAAAAGTGTGTTTGCGCGCCAGATTAGGGTGCTTGATGAGAGTCGTTCATGCTATCGGGTCTGGCCCTTTGATTGTGATATCAATTTTCATTTGACTAATGCACGGTATTTTGCGTTGTGTGATCTGAGTCGTATCTATTATATGGGGCAGGTCGGAGTATTGTTTAATATGATCAAACGAAATTGGTTACCAATTACGCAGGCACAAGAAATCAGTTATTTCAAACCGATAAAACCATTCCAGCGTTTTGAGGTTTTGACGCGTTTTTACTTTTGGGATGATAAATATTGGTATACGGAGCATAAGGTTTTCACTGCTGATCGGCTTTGTGCAGTGGTACAGGTCAGAGGCGTATTTGTACATGGAAAAAAAGTTCTTCCCATGCGTGATGTTTTAGCGCTGGCCGAAGAGGATGTGGAAGTACCTGACAAGCCTGTTAGTGTTGAGTATTGGCAAAACTTATTGAGTCTGAAAAATAAAAAAAGGGGATAGACCGCAGTTTAATGCAGGAAAATCGGGGTCATGACGAAATAATATCTGATACCAATTATCAGAAACAGGAACAAGGTGATAATGCTAAATAATCATAATGGACTAAAAGTTGTAATTGTCAGTGCTGTAGTCTCATTGTTGTACACATTAATTAATGCTGCAGTTTACAGTAGTATGCATATATCAAATGATGAAGATATGTTGTATGGAATTTATGCATTTATTTATCTTATAAAGCAGCCTTCCTATATATGGATTGTATTGAAGGCTGCTATTGAATATTTTTGGCTTTTGCTTGCTTGTTCAACAATCGTGATATGGTGGGTTGAGCGAAAGCAAACTGAAGAGCCACTCAGGATTGGTTATATAGTTATACGCACTCTTATTGTCAGCAGTAGTCTCTCCCTTTTGTTCGTGGTACTTGATGCTGTAACAAATACGAGGCCAACAGTAATAAATCCAACACAAGAGACTGAACGGTTATATGCATTTTTTTACTTAATGACACAGCGATTTTATATTTGGATTTTTATAAAAGAAATTATTGGTAAAATATTTCTAATGTTTTTAAGTACAATCATCACATTTTGGTGGATTAGCTACAGTAGAGAAAGTGGTGCTGTTCAGATAATGAGTGCTAGAGAATATAAAAATATATTACTAAAAAAATATAGGGCAACACTAATAGTTTCGTTAGCATTTATAATAATTCACGCGGCTTTGCTTCTTTCAATATACATTGAACCAGATGTATCAGCGGAGGGGCAAGCTTTTGGTTTGTTATATCTATACCTGCCATTGATAGTGATATTAGGTTTTATCCCCGGCGGTGAGTATGTTATTTATTCTTCAAACCCCGATTTTATTGCTTTCTTTTCAATAGCTGGAACTTTGATGTATGGATTTTTTGGTGCGATCGTTGGACTTGTTATTGACAAGTACCGAGCCCATACCGAAAGAGTGATTAAATAGAAACAAAAATGGGTTCATAGAACAATATTTTTGATATGTACGAATGAAACAAGGTGTAGAGTGGCTAAGTTTTATCTATATTACTAATATATTATGTACCCTAACCTTTTGGTCGGGAGGACAGCAAGTGCACCAGATCATGATACCAAACAATGGAGGTGGCATTGAAAAAGCCTGACATTCCAGAGGACGAGGCGGCTCGACTTAATGAGGGTGATGGCTCAAGATTTACCAGAAGGATATATCAGAGACATAACCCTCCTTTTAATTAATTGGCCTGAGTACTGCAATAAAATGCAAATAGAACCAGGTGACCCTAAAGTTGCAATGGCGACGGAAACAGAAGTCCCCTCTCTTTTCCTTCATGGAGAACTGGACACCGTTACACCTCTGCGTGATGTTATTTCTCAGAAACAATATTTTAAGAATAACCGCCTCGATATATACAACCTATCGCATGACATCTTGAGTTCGGATGAGTGCGCGGAGAATGTGGCTGCCAAGTTCATTGATGACAATACAATTGATCAAAAAAGCCTGAATTGTGATTAATTTAATTAGATATTAAACTACGAGTCTCAATGAAATATAATAAGCAGGAAATAACGGTTTATATTGAGATTTAAAGCCGCTTTCCAAAGGTGAAAACGCAGTTTTAATGATATTGTTATATATCTGATAATCGACATTCTGTCTAAAAAACGGTTGGTGCATCATGATGCCAATAATTCAAGGTCAATGTTCATGCGGAACCGTTGGGTTTCAATTCTCGGCGGAGGCACTGCGTGCTTATCAATGTCATTGTTCAATATGTAGGAAAGCAACTGGTTCGGCATATAGCACCACATTGATGGCCTCAGAGTGTGACTATGTATGGATTCGAGGTGAAGAAAAGGTGTCTTCATATTCGAAAGAAAATGGTTACACAGTTAATTTCTGCTCGTGTTGTGGCAGCCCGGTTCCGAACAAATTCCGAGGTTTTCCATTATTCAGCATTCCTGTAGGAAGCCTTGAGGGGGTGCCTGACATAGAAGTAGTTGTTCAAATATATTTGGGTTCAAGAGCCAAGTGGGATAAAGACTATTTTGAAGGGCAGAAATTCGAAGAAATGCCGGCAGTCAATAAAATGCTGGAGTTTTTGCATGCACGTGTACAGCCCTAACAGCACAATCAAGAGATCAGATCACTTAATAATAGTTTCTACAACCCAGATACGTTTAGTATTCAGTGCAATAAAATGCAATGACGATGGATGATACCTACTCATTAAATATGGATTTCACACAACCAGCCTGTATGCTTGCGCATGACCAGAAATGGATTAAAAGCCCTGCCGATGGTGTCTCACGCATCCCACTGGAACGCAAAGTGGCTGAGTCTGGCCATACGACCAGCTTTGTCAGGTTCGAGCCCGGGTCCTTCTTTCCCGAACATGGCCATCCTCAAGGTGAAGAAATCTACATCCTCGACGGCGTATTCTCTGATGAAAACGGTGACTACCCGGCAGGCACATATATACGCAATCCACCTGGCTCACGTCACAAACCTTTTAGTAAAGAAGGTTGCACTCTGTTTGTTAAACTCGATCAGTTTCAGTCAGATGATAATATACACATTGTGATACGACCTGAAGATCAACAATGGCAAGCTGGAATCGGTAACCTCAGGGTTCTATCGCTACACAACCACAATACCGAGAGTACTGCACTTGTCCACTGGCCCGAAAACGAAGTGTTCCAGCCGCACACGCACTGGGGCGGTGAAGAGGTCGTCGTCATTGAGGGTAAGTTTATCGATGAATATGGAGAATACCCTGCCGGTAGCTGGATACGCAGTCCACATATGAGTAAACATTATCCAAGAGTAGAAGAAGAAACTTTGATACTGGTTAAGGTAGGCCATCTCAATACTGCTGAATAACAATGTTTCAACCGGAAAAGGAGCGAATAAAAGAGACGGAAGGATTAAATTTTGACTGTCATAAATATAATTATTTTGAGAAACAAGGAGGAGGAGCATGTCGATCGAAGATATCGAAATGAATAAACAGAGAAAATCTCTGGATAAAGACGTTGATAATTTGGTGGATAAATACATCAAGATTATGGATTGGGACGTGCCTGATATCGACGGACCCAAAGCCCGGAGGTTGGTGTTGGATGAAATCAAGCTGGCAATTTCGCGACTTGAAGACGGGTCATCTTGACTTATATTTTTAGAGTAATATTTGAGGCAGAGTAAAAACTTCTTGGTTATGTGTAAAAGGAAATCAAATGGCTGGAAAGTACCCAGATAGAATAAAATTGCTTCCTTTGTATGATGGCCGCTTTGATGCATATAAACTTGAAGCAGAGGATAGTAACGTACTTTTTGCCTCATATCCTGCTGGCACATCAATACCGTCTCATTCGCATGATACTGACAATTACGGCGTGATTACGCGCGGAGAATTGATTCTTACAATGAATAATGAAACTTCGAAATACGGTGTGGGTGATTGGTATCATGTCCCGCCAGGGATTGAGCATGCTGCCAGATTTGAGTATGAAACAGATGAAATTGAGTTCTGGTTCAAAAATAGAAGCCAACTAGAATAAAAATCAAAGGAATTGGATAGATTTATTTATAGAATAATGTACATTTAGCTAGTAAAACCTTTTTATTAAAATGAAGATTGCGAAGATGAAAATACTTAAAAATATTACGAAGAATTCACTAGATGTGATACAGGATATCGGTCTGATACTGGTGGCCTTTGCGACTGTTATAGCATTCAGCGCAGAAGTTATGCTGATGGTTGAACACCGCGCGGTCACCCTTGCCGATCTATTATTGCTGTTTATCTATTTAGAAGTGCTCGCCATGGTGGCGATCTATTTGAAATCAGGTAAGCTCCCGATTCGCATTCCACTCTATATCGCTATTGTGGCCCTGGCGCGCTATTTGATTTTGGATATGAAAGAGATGGATTCAAAGCAAATGTTAGCCGTGGCGGGTGCCGCGCTGATATTGGCAATAACAATTCTGGTGATTCGTTATGGTCATGTTCGTTATCCCTACGAATCGGATTCGGATTAAGAAGAGCATAGTAAAGAATCATGGGCCAGAATATTCTAAATATAATTCCATCTAAGTCAATGTCAGTCCTAAAAGACAAGCCGTCACGGGGTATCGATAAGATCCCCATAAGGTTACCTGGCCCATCGACAGCATGACAGTCGAGCTCAAATAGTAAGGATGAATCGATGACAATGAGCCGCACCTACATTAATCTGGCATCCATCGCCGCAGTCGTTATTATTCTTGCAGCGGCCCGAGCATCGCAGCAAATTGTAGTACCTTTTTTACTGGCAGTTTTTATTTCCATTATTGCAGCAGCGCCTGCGGCATGGCTTCGTAAAAAATACGTACCCGCCGGATTTGCGATAGCGATTGTCATCGTGATGATGATCGGTCTGTTCCTCGTTACGTCGCTTATCCTGGCTACATCTGTCGAGAGTTTTTCCCAAACACTACCAACTTACCTGGATAGTTTGAAGGGTTCGACTGAAAAACTTATACAATGGTTGAATAGTGTGGGCATTGATGTGCCGGAAGAAGGGTTTAGTAATGTTTTTGATCCTGGCGCTGCTATGCGTTTAGCCAATTCCATTATAAGTAGTCTCAGCCAACTTCTCAGTCACACGTTTCTGATAATAATTACTGTTACTTTTATGATGCTCGAATCCTCGGTATTCTCTCAAAAGATATCGCTTATTCGTCATAATACAGGTAAAACCCTGGCAAATATCGCTGGTTTTCTGGATAACACCCAGCGCTATATGGCGATCAAGGCGCTAACCAGCCTAATCACCGGCATCTGTATAAGTATAAGCATGGCGCTCGTGGGGCTGGATTATGCTGTACTGTGGGGATTTCTGGCTTTCCTGTTAAACTTTATTCCAAATATAGGATCAATCATTGCTGCGGTGCCGGCTGTATTACTGGCTTTGCTTCAACTTGGTGTTGGTTCAGCAATTACAGTCGCACTAATCTTTCTCGCAGTCAATATGATAATTGGTAACGTTATCGAGCCCCGGGTAATGGGGCGTGGCGTAGGTCTTTCATCACTGGTTGTGTTTTTATCCCTGGTGTTTTGGGGCTGGATGTTTGGACCCATAGGCATGTTGTTATCCGTACCCCTTACTATGCTGGTCAAGTTTGCCACCGAGGTGAACGAAGGTACGCGTTGGGTTGCAATTCTACTGTCATCGAGCACGGATGAGTTTGTTGAACAAATGGACACCAACGTGCAGTCTTAGAATCACAAGTAAAGAGGATGGGGGATTAAATTAGAATAAAAGAGGTTGGTCACAAAGGTAAATCATTTTCGTTTGTTGCCGGCTTCTTCTTCTCTAGAGTACACAACAATGTGACTGGATACTTTTTTTGCAGCATACATGGCTGTATCAGCATTATGTAGGAGTTGGTCTGAGGTAATCCCATGTTCAGGATAGAGAGATATACCAAGACTGGCCTTAATACTTAGCGTTTGTTCACCCAGATGTATTGGTGTCTTGAGGACGTCGAGTAACTTTTGGCATAGTCCATAACAGTCTTGAGCGTTACTAATGTGCAGTACCAGCGCAAATTCGTCTCCCCCTAGTCGGGCGACGGTATCGCTCTTGCGTAACGTGCCCTGAAGTCGGCGGCTGACATTGATTAGTACCTGGTCACCAATATGATGACCCAGTTCGTCGTTAATGGGTTTAAACTTATCAAGGTCGATCATCACTACGGCAATCTTGAGATTGTTGCGTTCTGCCATTTGCAGGGAGTGGTTTAAGTGATCAAAATAGAGGGTGCGGTTGGCCAGTCCGGTCAGTGCATCATGTGAGGCCATATCACGGAGTTTCTGGGTTAAATCATCAGCCTTTTGAAGCAGAGCCTGTTTTTCAGCATTTTCAGCTACAAGTTTTTGGTGGGTTTGATCGAGTTGGGACAGAGCGTGTTTAAGGGCTTCGAGAGGCCAGTAATACAATGACACAAATATCATCAGGCCCAGAAATAAACTAAATAGAAATATAAAGGCAGTTTGGGCGATTATTGGAGACAAACTACCTTGAATTTCAACCACGGCGACCTTGCGTATTCCATCATTTACGCTGGTACGCCGAACCATCGCCGGCTTTGCTTCAATCATGCCGGTGCTGACATGAACTGCATGCTGCTGACTGATCAGTAATGCCTGTTGTTTATTCATCTGGAGATGTCTTTCCAGCAAGCCAATAAGACGGGCTTCCTGATACATCCAAGTATCCGGATATTGAAAGACATATTCTGAAACATTATGGGCAGCGACATCGGCGGCACGCTGGAGGCTGGTCGATAGATTCTGAGATTGAGTGTAAAAAGAGATGGCGGGCAAAGTCAGTATCACGATTACCGTGATCACGCCGGCAAGCAGGCGGACTGTAGTCTTTAGTTTATGTTCAGCCCACTGCTTCAATGCTCGAATACCTACTTTATTGTCATGTGACCGGTATTCAACAAAATAGATTGCCCTTTATCTGAATATATGAAATTGAGGAAAGCGTTCAAGTTTTGAAGGTTATGATCATTATTATAGACAAGGTACAGTTTTTTATACATTGGATAGGTCTTGTTCTGGAGGTTCTCGACCGTAGGCGCGACACCATCGAGATTTAGGGCTTTGATGGGTTTCTTTTCACTTAATATCAACGCCAGGGTCGAGGTTCCGATGGCACCAGGTACACGGGCAATCATATCAGCAGATTCTTGATCGGTTAATGCGACCGGAATGCCATGCCGATGGTAAGCTTCAATAAAGCATTGTTCGCATTCCGCCAGTGTATTGATCAGGATTTTGGTATCTGAATCCTGGGATGGTCTTAAAATGGGGCGGGTAGGACTACCATCAGGCCATTGTTTAAGTTTGCCGGTATATATCTGATTGATCTGATCCTTGGTCACATCCCGTTGTGGTGATGTGATTGAGACAGCCAGGACCAAGGGCGTGCTGGCATAGTGGATGGCCTTGATTTTTGATGAGCGTTCAGCATTATTTAGTGGGCGACTGGTCAGCGCGAGGTTGAGCTTCTGGTGCTTTACGGCCTTGATTCCACCGCCACTGCCCATGCTTGGGAGTATGGTGATATCGACATGAGGATGGCTTTCCCTGAATGCATCTGCGAGTAACCTAAAGGTGCCTAGGTCGGTGCCGGACCCGCCCAGTACAAGGGCCTGGGCAAAGAGGGGTGCCTGAGCGGCCGGAATAAAAAGAAAACAGATAGTTAGAAGTGTGCGATACATTATTAAGAATCAGTTTATATCTACGACGATTTGTTAAAGTATGGTTGAAAAACTCCGCTGTGCAATGGTGATACAAAAGCGATAGATTGCCTTTGAACAACAATTTCTACTTGAGAGAGGCAGGGCAGCCTTGAGAGGGGGGCGGACCTAAGTAAGTTACTGAATGAAATACAATAACTAATAAAATAACGGCTCGTATCGAGCTTAAAAGCCGCTTTTTAGGGATGAAAACATGGTTTTAAGGCTGGAATTGTTATATTCCTGATAATCGACATTATGTCTAAGTTTTGTTAAATGCAATGAAAAAAACCACATCTACTAGGGAGTTCGAATAAGCAATTCGAGGACGCATTAGAACTTGAGCAATCCGATCCAAAAACGGCTTCGCGCTTTAAGATTGGTGGCCATGAGACACTTGCTTCATTCTATATGGCAAATGAATCAGAGAAATATGTTTTAGAAATTGATAAAGCAACAGAATTAAAACTAGATTATATTAGAACCTATAAAGAAAAGGTTTGGCCAGAAACCCAAATAATGTACACTTTTTTATCGCTGGCCATTAATAATACAGATAGAGCTAAAGAGTTTTGTTCATTTGATACTGATTATAGAAATTCGCACAAATTCGACATTCTGCTGCATTGCAAGCTCAGAAAATCACTTGATATGCCAGTATTGGTAAATGAACCAAATTACAAGCCCACGAAAACTGAATCCGGATTATTTAATGCATTAGATAATGCTGTAACTAGTCATGAAATCGATTGGGAGTTACTTAATAAGTATTGGAAAGCGACAAGATCTAAGCGTTATTAATTGACTATATTTGAACATAGAGATCTTTTTAGCCAAGCAATTCGTAATGGTAAATAAACATTTAAATAATAAATGCAAAACAATTAAGTGGGTCGGACTCGATTAATTTTAAATCTTCCTAAATCACTGTATTAGAGCACATATGTAGTGGATAGTAAGCAGATTACAGTTTTCAGAGTCTTTTCAATGCCAGTTACTAAGGAATATACATGCCAACGTCAACCAAAGGGGTAGTACTAGAACAGGGAGCAGAGCCGATGCCACCAGCACTGGTCTCGCAATGGGAGGCGTTTCGCTATTGGCTCAAGCTTGGTTTCGTCAGCTTTGGTGGTCCGGCAGGACAGATCTCTATGATGCACACCGAGTTGGTGGAACGGCGTCGCTGGATCAGTGAACATCGTTTTCTGCATGCACTTAATTACACCATGGTGCTCCCGGGTCCCGAGGCCCAGCAACTCGCGACCTACATTGGTTGGTTGATGCACGGTACCCTGGGTGGGATCATGGCCGGGGTGCTTTTCGTATTGCCGTCTTTGTTCATCCTGATCGCCCTGACCTGGATTTACCTGGCCTATGGTGATGTACCCTTGGTGGCGGGGGTGCTCTACGGTATCAAGCCGGCGGTGACCGCTATCGTGGTGTTTGCCGCTTACCGAATCGGTTCGAGGGCGCTACGCAACGGTGTACTGTGGGCGATGGCCGCGACGGCTTTCCTTGCCATCTTCGCACTGCATGTGCCTTTTCCTTACATTGTGCTGGCGGCAGGTGTTATCGGTTACCTTGGAGGGCGTATCGCACCCCACAAGTTCAAGGCCGGCGGTGGTCATGACGCGGCTGGGAAATCCTTCGGGCCGGCGTTGATAGATGATGATACCCCGGCACCGATCTGGACCCGCTTTTCCAAACGCTCGACAATAATCCATGTTGCCGCAGGGCTGGTGATCTGGATTCTATTGGAAGGCTTCCTCTATCTCACCTATGGTTGGCAAGGCCCTCTGACGCAAATGGGCTGGTTCTTTACCAAGGCGGCACTGGTGACGTTCGGTGGTGCCTATGCAGTTCTGCCGTATGTTTATCAGGGCGGCGTTGAGCATTACGGCTGGCTAAGCGGTACCCAGATGATTGATGGATTGGCGTTAGGTGAAACCACGCCAGGTCCACTTATCATGGTGGTGGCGTTTGTGGGATTCGTTGGTGGTTGGACCAAGGAAATCTTCGGCCCAGATAGTCTTGTGCTTGCTGGTGTTGCCGGTGCGACAGTGGCTACAATTTTTACGTTTCTGCCGTCATTTATTTTTATTCTGGTGGGTGGTCCGGCTGTTGAGGCTACGCGTCATGATATAAAGTTTACCGCGCCTTTGACAGGAATCACGGCGGCTGTAGTCGGCGTGGTGATTAATCTTGCGGTGTTCTTCGCCTGGCATGTGCTATGGCCCGATGCCACTGATGCGGCGCCTTTCGCAGGCCACTTTGAGTGGTTTTCATTGCTGATTACCGTTGCGGCTTTCATGGCACTGTGGCGTTATAAGGTCGGTATCATCTCGGTGATCGGTACTTGTGCCGTTGCAGGACTTGCTTATTCATTGCTGGTTTCGAATTAAGAAAAATGAGGCCAAAGGTTCTAAGTGGCATCTGAGACTAATTATCAAACTGGTCATTGTGTTTATAGAATAAGCAGACTTGAATATTAGAGGAAATTTCTTTCTGGTCACATTTATATTATTTATTAAGTGCTATAAATTATGATCATGAATCCGCGATCAAGAATTATACAGGCAGTACTGGCCTTTACCGCTTTGTTTATCGGTATAGTCGTCTATTTGCTGGATCGCCAACCTGATAGGGTCTATTTCATGGCTGACTGGATGGTATTGGGTGAAAGTTCAGGGCATTTTTTCGGTGCTATTGGGAATCACTTACCATCATTTTTCCATGTCTATGCCTTTATCTTGTTAACTGCGATCTTTGTTACACAATCACGTGCATATGCTTGTTTGATATGTATATTCTGGTTTACCATTGTTGGCCTGTTTGAAATTGCCCAAGTCAGTACCATTGCTCAATGGATTGCCCAGCATTTGCCCAATTGGTTTCACGTGGTTCCATTTCTTGATAATACGTCTGATTATTTCTTGGCAGGAACGTTTGATATTCTGGATGTTTTCTCTATCGCTGCAGGTACACTGGCGGCTTACCTGACAATCATCATCAGCACTCAAAGGACTGACAACAATGTTTCCAATATCTGAGAGTATTAATAAATATTTCCGTTACTTTGGACTTGTGACGGTAGTCATTATTGGAGTCGTGAGTATAGTTAGGATCGGGAGGTAGTGGTGGTGGCGACAATCCACCGCCAACAATAACCTCCCTATCCCCTGCCCAAAGCTCAGACAGTGCGTTGGTCACTGCACTGGTGACAGCTCAATTCAGTATTGATATGGAGCCGACGAGTTTTGATTCCAGCAGTTTTTTCCTTGCAGCAAATAGCAGCAGCATAACTGCCAGCGCTATATCCTATGATACAGGTTCAAACGTTGCCACATTTGTTCCAGCGGCCGACCTCATCTCTGACCAGGAATATTTCGCAACCATCACCACTGCAGTACGGGATTCAGGGGAATATAATCCCCTTTCGACAGACTATGTCTGGAGTTTCAGAATCGCACCTACCCTGGTGCCGGCTTCACTGGACAGTAACGGTGTTTTTGGTAACGCCGTCATTATTACCTCGGATGTGGATGCAACAGGACGTTATATTGTTTTTGTATCAACAAATACTCTGGTATCAGGAATAAATACTGGCGGAGTTGCGCAAATCTTCAGAAAGGACACTTTGACGGGTGAGGTACGTTTTGTCAGCACCAATAATACCGGGCTAGTTGCAGCCAACGGAGCTTGCTCTGCCCCGCGTATAAGTAATGATGGTCGATATGTCGCGTTTCAATCGCTTGCCACTGATTTCATTGCCGCTGATACCAATGGGGCGACTGATATTTTCTTGCATGACACTCAGACAACCACCACGACCCGGGTGAGTGTCGCAACAGACGGGACTCAGGCCAACGGCGCCAGTACAGCCCCTTCAATCAGTGCCGATGGCCGCTATATCGCATTTGAGTCTGCAGCAACCAACCTCCCGGGTGTCGGCGTTGATACTAATGGAGTTAGTGATATTTACCGGGCACATAGAACCCACCAATAAAAATAAGCTAACAGTTTATTTTTGATATCAAACTGTCAACGTTTTGTTCTAATCAAAAAGGAAAAACGGGGTCAAAGTAAAAGCTCTACATACTGTGATCGAGCTGAGAGGGCGGGGCAGATCATGTGCCTCACGGCAACCCGGAAATTGCTCCATGCATTACTCATATAGAATAATTGTGATATAGCCCCACATTTTATTCTTTTAGTTATTTAGGTAATAAAAGATCCCCGAAGAAAAGTATCCGGGGATCTTTTATTTAGTGATGCTATTGCAACATTTCCCATGTTGCCTGGTTGGTTAGTATCGAACCATCATATAAACCGATTTCAGCAGAGAGTGTATTGATACCCGGCATGAGTGAGTTGGCTACAGATGGACAGATGATGGTTTGTTTGTTATCTGATAGTAACGGACCAGTTTGGCAAGTCAGCTGTGAGCGGACTGAACCATTAACAACATTGACATTAATGTGGGTAACGTAAGCTAGTCCACCCTGAACAACCAGCAGTGTGTCAAACTGTTGTTCACTGATGAAATATCCGGATGCAGGAGAGACGGTCAATGGAGAACTTGTCGCAGAGGAAACCGACGGACCTTCAATTACCGAGGTAAGTTCGGCGGTTATATTAAAGTAAGAACCATCTGCGTGGTTACCAGATAGCTGAATCTCCTTGCGGTCCCAAAGTGACAACGAGGCCGGGGATATCTCAGACAATACAGTAGTATCAATAGCATCGCCTGTACCACCGGATAATCCGAAATATATAGAATTGATTACGCTTCCGTTTGGCAAAGGCATGGCTGCGCCATGAGTCATCACTTCGAAGTGATCAGGGGTCGAATCCATGACATGAATATCAAACATTGAGGTAGTGTTTTTGCTGGATAAAATAGTATCAGCAATATTTAATATAAAACCTGAATCAGGATCGCCTGCTTTATGTGGGTAAAACACATCGTAACTATATGGATAAGTTTCGGGGGGGGTATCGGGATTATAGCGATATTCACCTGAA
>JAHEIJ010000229.1 GCA_024639445.1 Gammaproteobacteria bacterium | reverse complement strand
GCCTTGTATTCAGGATAGAGATCATTGCGGAAGGTTTTACCCTTGGCATCAAACACCACTGCAATGTGTTCCGGTTCATAGTCTGCCAACAATCGCCGTATCATATTGACCACACCGTATATTGCCCCGGTCGGCTCACCTTTGGAATTGGTGAGGTTGGGCATGGCATGAAAGGCTCGAAATAGATACGATGATCCATCCACCAGCACGAGTGGCTTTACGGTTTTATCGGTCATAAACAATAAACTTTTTTGAAGTGTGGCTGCCTAAATTTTAACGCCAATAAGGTCGCGCAGATGAAACCAGAATTGGGAAATACCCAGGGTGATAACTCGAGCAAATGTGATCTTTTTCATATACTCTGCAATCATTGTCTTAGTCAGATTTCATTCTACTCGAACAGCAACCATCATACCTAGACAGATCAATAATATGGATAGTAAAACCAAACATCCCGGCCTGAGCCCTATCAACGACACCATGCTCACGCGTGAGTCCTGGAAGATATTCCAAATCATGTCTGAATTTGTCGAGGGCTTTGAGCGCCTGGCGCGTATCTGTCCTTCGGTCAGTATTTTCGGTTCGGCCCGCACTTCTGCCGATCATCCCTATTATCAGCTTACGGTGGATATTTCCCGCACACTTTCCGATGCCGGCTTCACGGTCATCAGCGGTGGGGGACCGGGAATCATGGAGGCCGCCAACAAGGGCGCTCACGAAGGTAAATCACCCAGCATTGGCCTCAATATTCAATTGCCGCATGAACAGAGCGGCAATCCCTATCAGGATATTTCTTTATCATTTCGTCATTTCTTTTCCCGCAAGGTGATGTTTGTAAAATATGCCGCCGCTTATGTGGTGATGCCCGGCGGCTTCGGTACCCTGGACGAGCTGGCGGAAATTCTTACCCTGGTGCAAACTAAAAAGACCCGCAAGATCCCCATCATCCTGGTACATGCACCTTTTTGGGAAGGACTCATCGACTGGTTTAAAACCAGGCTGGTGGAAGAAAAAACCATCGACCCGGAAGATCTGGATTTGATCAGCATACTGGACAAACCCGACGACATACTGGAAGCTATCTTCAGTCACTACGAATACCGCGGCTTTGAACCCTCGGCGGAAGAAGCCGAAATTCTGCTGGATCTTTAATCAGGGAGTTTTTCAATGTTACGCACGTTTTGCTTCGTCCTCCTGTTTGCCTTGCTGGCACCACTCCAGGCCGCCGAGGAGGATAGAAGCGCACCCCCACCGCCATTGCCGGAAGACCCGAGCGATGAAATCCCCCAGCCGGAAGTCAGGATCATTCATCGCGAAGACCGCGTGGTGGAGGAAGTCAGCGTCAATGGCCAACTGCGTTATGTAAAGATCACGCCCAATCGCGGTGTGCCTTATTACATTGTTGATACGGATGGTGATGGAATACTGGATCAGCAATTCAATAATCTGGATAATCCGCCCATTAATCAGTGGATCCTGCTGCGCTGGTAACCCTGCTGCCACGTAACCGCCAACAATAATCCGTTTTCTATGTCCGTCTATACCACCGTCGAGCGCGATGAGCTCGAGGAATTTCTAAGCCATTACAGCCTGGGCGATTTAGTCGGCTATGAGGGTATTAGTGCCGGGATTGAAAACACCAACTATTTCGTCACCACCAGCCAGGACCAGTATGTTCTGACCCTGTTCGAGGCCCTCTCCAGCGACGAACTTCCCTATTTTCTTGATCTCATGGCGCACCTCGCGGAACACGATGTGCCCAGCGCTCACCCGATGCCCGATGAACAAGGTAGATACCTGCGCACGCTCAAGGGTAAACCCGCGGCGCTGGTAAGGCGGCTTGCGGGTCATAATATCGAAAGCACCAACCCAATCCAGTGTAGCGAGATTGGCAGGGCACTGGGGCATTTGCATTTGGTCGGCCAGGCCTTTAACGGCCACCGTGATAACCTCCGTGGCCCCCATTGGTGGCAGGTCACCGCCCAGCACCTCATGCCAAAGCTGGGGCCTGAGGAGGCCGAGCTATTACAAACGGAATTGGACTTCCAGCGCCAACATCGTCATGACGCCTTGCCAAAGGGCGTGATCCATGCCGACCTGTTTCGTGACAACGCCCTGTTTGTAAACAACCATCTCACCGGCATCATTGATTTCTACTACGCCTGTAACGACGTCCTGTTGTACGACGTCGCCGTCACCGTGAATGACTGGTGCACACTCCCTGACGGCAACCTGGATCCAACCCGACTGACCGCCCTGCTTGAGGCCTACCAGGCCGAACGACCCTTCAACCAGGCGGAGCAGGCCGCCTGGCCGGTGATGTTACGGGCCGGTGCCCTGCGTTTCTGGCTGTCCCGCCTCAAGGATCAGCATTTCCCGCGGGAAGGCGAAATCACCCACATCAAGGATCCGACCGTATTCCGGCGCATTCTCGAGCAACGGGTGGCTCAACCGGATAAACATTCGCTCCCGCGGGAATAATTCTGTGGATAACTTTGTGGATGAGAAACCTGCGGTGCAAAGATAAATTAGCAAAACCTAATAAAGCTATAACTGATGTTATATCTGCACCATTAAATTGATAATAAATACAATTAGTTATGTTATTTTTGCAGTTTTAATCACGTATATTACTGTTTTATGAATGATAACCACTTGATTTCAAATGGCTGTGCATAACCCTGGCGGTCCTGTTATTGCTCACCCCAAAAGCGAAGTAGGCACTTACCCTCGATTTATGGCTGGTTGGGAGGCGTCACTTGTCTGAATTTGCCAGGCGCCTGGAACTCGTGAATGAATGGATCGGCCGCGGCGTGGCCTGGCTGACCCTGCTGATGGTGATCATCACCTTCACCGTGGTGGTCCTGCGTTACGGGTTCGATTTGGGCTCCATCGCCCTGCAGGAGTCGATCATTTACCTGCATGCGCTCAATTTCATGCTTGGCGCCGCATTCACCCTCAAGCACGACGCCCATGTTCGGGTGGATATTTTTTACCAGAAAATGGGGTCACGGGGTCGCGCCTGGGTTGATCTGCTTGGCACCCTTTTGCTGCTATTGCCCGTGTGTGGTTTTATTTTCTGGTCCAGTTGGGGTTACGTCGCCGACGCCTGGGCCGTGCGGGAAACGTCCGGTGAAGCCGGAGGTCTGCCATTTGTCTACTTGCTCAAATCCATTCTGTTGTTGATGCCGTCCTTACTCATGCTGCAAGGCCTGGCGATCATCCTGCAATCGCTCCTGATCCTGCGTGGTAAAACACCGCCGCAGACACACGACGGTATTCAGGAGATCTAGTCATGGCCGAGTTCATGCCGCTGATCATGTTCCTGTGTGTGTGTCTGGTCCTGTTATCGGGCTATCCGGTGGCCTTTTCCCTGGGCGGTACCGCCCTGGCCTTTGCCCTCATCGGCCAACTGACCGGCACATTTGACCAGGCTTTTCTCTCCGCCCTGCCTAATCGCCTCTACGGCATCATGACCAATGTGACCTTGATTGCCGTGCCGCTGTTTGTGTTCATGGGCGTCATGCTGGAACGCTCCAAAGTGGCTGATCGCCTGCTGGAAACCATGGCGCTGTTGTTTGGACCCCTGCGCGGCGGCCTGGGCATTTCCGTGACCGTGGTGGGTATGCTGCTCGCCGCCTCCACCGGTATCGTCGGGGCCACCGTGGTGACCATGGGCCTTTTGTCCCTGCCGACCATGCTAAAACGGGGCTATGATCCGAAACTGGCCGCCGGTACCATCTGTGCCTCAGGAACCCTGGGTCAGATTATCCCACCCTCGATTGTGCTGGTGTTGCTGGGCGACGTACTGTCCTCCGCCTACCAGCAGGCCCAGCTCGACATGGGCCAGTTTTCACCGGAGACCGTATCAGTTGGCGACCTGTTCGCCGGCGCCCTGATCCCGGGCCTGCTGCTGGTCGGGCTCTATATCATATATATCATTGGCGTTGCCTTATGGCGCCCGCAACACGCCCCGGCGATACCTTCGGAAGAGCGAAATATCGAGGGCCGAAATCTGTGGTTACAGTCCTTGAAAGTGCTGGTGCCACCCCTGGTGCTGATTATCCTGGTACTCGGTTCCATCATGGCCGGCGCGGCCACCCCGACCGAAGCCGCCTCGGTGGGCGCCGTCGGCGCCATTGTCCTGGCCATAGGCCAACGGCAATTCAATCTCGCCATGCTGCGTGAAGTCATG
>JAHEIJ010000228.1 GCA_024639445.1 Gammaproteobacteria bacterium | reverse complement strand
AGCCGCGCCGCTTTTTGGCGTCGGCTGGGGCGCCTTGTTATAACGCGCTATTTTTTCTAAAATTTCAATTATGTCTACGGTAGACTGCTTTTGGTCTTTAACTCCTTCGTTTACTAAATGTACTTCGTCATTTATCCAGTCAAATTGTTCGAAAAGTGGAGCATCATTATTTAGTAATTGGCACACATTAAAGGTATATAGCCCAACGTCAGTAAATGAGGCACTGCCTTCATTAAATGCTTTTAAAATTAGTTTTGCGATACTTGAACATTCCTCATCGCTTAATTTATACATAAATAGATCTAATTTAGGAACACGATCAAGTTTTTCCTTTAGAGATATTGTTGTTAAAAAATCAGGTGGCTCGTCGAGTTGCACGATCTTTGTATCGACGAGCGCCATTAATTCTGATTCAGAAAGTAAACCTACTTTCTGTTGAATAAGCCAATATCTTACTTCTTCAGTCAATTCCATAAAGCGTTATAACGGTTGAGCTAAGTGGCGCTGCGTTTTTTGCAGCGACCAGCGCGAAGCGCGAACTTGAGTGTGTTGTTAGGTTGTCTGCTCATATACTCGGATATTATTAAAACCACTGATTAACAACCACCAAAAATAGATATTAAAACCAACAAATCCAGTGTAGCTTACGATTGTGAACGCTCGTGCTGGATCTGAAAAATTTGTGCTTGAAAATATATTCCCACCTGTGTAGTAGAGAATTAAGCCAAAAAGCAAGCTGAAGAGATTGACACGCACACCAGCTGGCACCGACAAACAGATTGCACGCATCACAAATGAAACACCATTATTAGCACCATTCGCTTCAAAGGCTTTGTAGCACCCAATGACTGTTATTACAGTTAGTACAATTAGTTCAAAATAGAACAACCAGTCACGTACTACGCCCCACCAAAGTGAATAATAAGTGGCAAATAAAATAAGCAAAAATGATGCAAGTAAATAATGCATGCTCGTTTTCTCAGTCATGTCATTCGTGCTTAGTTGTTTTGCTAGAGATTTAATATTCCATAAATGCATATTACAACCTAACGTCGCCGTTAACCGGCATGCCGGAGTGGCGTTGGTTTTGTGCTATTCAAGCACAAAACCAACGCCGCATAGGTATGTCCGAGTTGAATGGCCTTGTTATACATTCTATTTATTTTATTCTTGTCATCGTAGCCCGGTTAAAAGGACATTCTTTAACTCTGCAACGTCTGCAAAAATAGAAAAACTGCCCCAAATACCACATGCTAGCCGTTAACAAAAATGCACTTAACAATATTGGATTTGACATTAACCAGTATATGGGATATGTCGGGATAAGAATAAATATTAAGTAGAATAAAAACTTTTCAAAGGCACTAAGTGGAGCCGTTTTACGTTTTTTAACGAGCCATTTTGAAATAGTTGGAGGGGCTTGTAGACAGTCCCCATATTCATGCAGATGAGGACATCTCGGACAAATCAAATGCCTCATCACTATCCCTGGGATTCCATACCAACAGATAGCCATGTATGGAATTACCCAAATCCAATCTTCGAGAATAATTCCAATGGTGCCAATAACTCCCATTGCTATGAATGAAGATTGGGCATAAATTTTCTCCCAAAGGCTAAATTTGCCTGTAAGAGAGCATTGCCCCTTAACTTTCATATTTCATACCTCCATGTTTTATGTATAACGATTAAGTTAAACCGTGCCGCTTTTCGGCGTCGGTTTGAATGACTTGTTATAACGCTTTAGTAAAAGCGTTGAAACTCCAAGGCCAATAAAGTATGTAACTGTTTGTATACCTGCTGTTGCCATAAATACTGCTTGTGACTCTGTATCGTTTGTTACGTACTGCCAGCCTACCGAGTAACCATAAAAAATAATACCAATAAGGGTTGATAAGTAAACTGACGAAAAACCCCAGCCGCCTGAACTAAGCCAGCTTAAACGTTTAGTTACACCAAAGTATGCAACAAGAACTGCAATTAACAAAGGCATAGCAAAAGGAATAATGATTATGTTTGGTGAAAATCTATAATCAGGGAAAACAATCCCTCTAAATATTCCAATTCCAATTATTAGTAATATCCATTTCATATAGCGTTATAACAGTTAACTATACAGAAAGTTGGAATAACGGATATTGCAGAATTCTGCATAACACTTGAGAACGAGTCTTGAGTATAACTACACTTTTCTGTTTTCATAATCATTATCCCTGTCATCAAGTATAGCTTCTGCGGCGAAATATAGAATTCTATATTTCGTTTGAATATATTTGCACTCACAATATAATATCGGTTGAAACACGGACGCAATTACAAACGCTACAGGATAATGACTCATGGATGATACGGCTTCCCGGTTCTGGGATAAATATTTCTCGAAAACAGTAACTTACAATGTGCCCGAAAGTGCGCGGCGTTGGTATGTAAAACACGTTGAGGTGTTCATAAAAGCTCATTCAGGTCGCCGCCTCGCAGATATCGAAGCTGTTGATATGACCTGTTACCTCGAAAAGTTAGGCAGAAACCCTGAAATCCCCGACTGGCGATTTCGTCAGGTAGCCGATGCGCTGCGAATTCTGTACACCGAAATTATCAAGCCGAAGTGGGCTGAGGAGTTCAACTGGCACACATGGATGCACGACGGTCGTGAGCTCGGCAGTGAGCATGGTACTCTCGCCAGGTTTCCGGACGCAAGTATTTCCTCAGACAAGCGTGTATTAGATAAAACCAGGGCAGGCGTTGTTGATCAGTTCAAACTACAATTCTCTGAATTATACGAACGTGTGGTTGCCGAAATACGGGTTCGTGGCTACTCAATACGTACTGAGCAAACCTATATTTCGTGGATAGCGCGTTTTCTGCTGTTCAGCGGCTTCCATACCAGGGATGAAATCCAGCCAGAAAAAATCGCTCCCTATCTGGAGCACCTGGCGGTCAAACGTAATGTTTCTGTGAATACACAGAAACTGGCGCTGAATGCACTGGTATTCATGTTCCGTCATGTACTGAACATTCCGCTCGATGATCACATCGACTTTGTCCGGGCAAAAAAGCCGCGTCGTTTGCCTGTCGTGCTTTCAAGGAGCGAGATCAATCAATTGCTTTCGGGGATCACTAACGAGCTCCACCATATGATGGCCGGCCTGTTGTATGGCGCAGGGCTGCGTCTGATCGAATGTGTCCGGCTTAGAGTGAGTGATGTCGATTTTGAATACCGGCAGATCGTCGTACGTAACGGTAAGGGTAACAAGGATCGCGTCGTGCCGTTGCCTGAAAAGCTGCTCAAGTCGATGCAGCAACAACTTGACAAGGTTCGCGTTCTTCACGATGAAGACTTGCAGGCCGGTTTTGGCGAGGTACATTTACCGTTTGCGCTTGCACGAAAATACCCGAACGCAGCGCGGGAATTGCGCTGGCAGTACCTGTTTCCATCGGTGAAGTTATCGGCTGATCCGCGTAGCGGCAAGGTTATGCGCCATCACATACATGAAAACAACCTGCAGAAATCGATCAAGAAGTCGGCCGATCGGAACAGTCTGCCGAAAAAGGTCAACTGTCATGCGCTGCGCCATTCCTTCGCCACGCATCTGTTGGAATCTGGTTACGATATCAGGACTGTGCAGGAATTGCTGGGTCATGCGGATGTGTCAACCACGATGATCTACACGCATGTGCTCAATCGCGGCGGTCGCGGGGTGAAAAGTCCGCTGGACAACTGATAGTCTCTATTAGTATTTGGTAATTAGCGAATCTGCTGAAGCTGTGTTAAAAACTGTTTATTGAAATATCAATGATTTGCACAGTGTCAGTGACAGGCGGAGATTGCCATGAGTTTGAGTAAAAAATTCAAAAAAATGTTTAAGGGTGAGCGTGACCCTGCGGAAATGGGTACCTGGATATTTACATTGACGCCGCTGGGTATCGCCTTCGCTTTCTATTTTGTTTTTCTGCTTCCAATGGACATCGAGAACAAGGACCTGTTGTACGTTGTGGGTGCAGCGGCCGGATTTTCCGGGTTGCAGGCATACTGGATCTCGCGCGGCTGGAAAAGAAATGATGGTATGACGGTGGTGCTGGGACTGGTTGGTATTGTGTTTGCCTTTATTCTTACCTGGGCGTATATAGGAATTACAAGATAATGAATAATTAATAGTTAAGAGTGAATAATTGTTGATTCCAGATAATTCTTAATTCGGTC
>JAHEIJ010000227.1 GCA_024639445.1 Gammaproteobacteria bacterium | reverse complement strand
CATCTTGTGCCCGCAAACGACACACTGGTACTCATAAATAGGCATAAACCTGTCCTGGCTGATGTTGCGGTGAAACCACCACTGATCTATTAATCTTTTCTTGCCAGCCCTGCTGCATCAACACGAGGCGACGGCGTAAAAGCCGGCTATTATAGCGCCACGCGGCAACCCGCTCCATGCCTGAGAACGGCTGATTCCATCAAACCCAATCACCATCCGAGCGAGAGGAGTTCGGTATGGGAATCGTGGCCATCCACCTGGCGGGCTTTTTCAGCCGCCCTTAGCAAACGGGTATGCACTGGTTCCGTTTTACACCTCGATAACATGTGTCAGAATGTAAATAGCCTGACTCAGAATCCGGCCACAATCATGCCAACCAAATCAACCCGCCAAAACGCCAAAGACATGCTGAAGCTGCGGCGTGTTGCCATCGATACCTACCATGAAAATGTGGCATACCTGCATCGCAACTGTGCCTTGTATCGGGCTGAAGGTTTCCAGGCCCTGAGCAAGGTCGAAATCCTGGCCAATGGCACCTGCATTTATGCTGTGTTGAACATCGTGGATGATGACACGATAGTCTCACCCGACGAACTCGGCCTGGCGGAGCAGGCATTTGACCAACTCGGCATGCAGGCGGGGGACCTGGTACGGGTCGATCATAGCGAACCCCCCCATTCCATGGACGGCGTACGACGTAAAATCAGCGGCGAGCGACTGACTCTGGCTGATTTCAGGGCCATTACGCGCGACATCACCCATAACCGCTATTCCAAAATGGAAATGGCCGCCTTTCTGGTTGCCAGCGTGCAATCCGGCCTGGATCGGGAAGAAATCATGTCGCTGACTCGCGCCATGACCGAGACGGGTGGACGGCTGAAATGGCATGAGCCCCTCGTAGCGGACAAGCATTGCATTGGCGGCATTCCCGGTAATCGCACTACCATGCTGGTCGTCCCTATTGTTGCGGCCCACGGGCTATTGATTCCCAAAACCTCAAGCCGCGCCATCACCTCCCCGGCCGGGACGGCTGATACCATGTCCGTATTGGCGCGAGTCGATCTCAGCCCGGAAGAAATGCACCGGGTGGTCAACAAGACACATGCCTGCCTGGCCTGGGGCGGCAATGCGGATCTTGCGCCAGCTGATGATATCCTGATCTCGGTCGAACGCCCCCTGGGCATTGACTCAGAAGGACAAATGATTGCCTCGATTCTGTCCAAGAAGCTGGCGGCCGGCGCGACCCACCTGTTGCTGGATATTCCGGTTGGCCCAAGCGCCAAGGTACGCCATATGAATCAGGCATTGCGCCTGCGCAAACTGTTTGAATTCGTCGGCGATCGCCTCGGCATTCATCTCGAGGTGGTGATTAGCGATGGCAGTCAACCGATTGGCCGCGGTATCGGGCCAGCATTAGAAGCACGGGATATCATGCAGGTGCTGGAAAACCATCCCGATGGCCCTAGCGATTTAAGACAGAAAGCCTTGTATTTAGCGGGCCGAATCCTGGAATTTGATCCGGACGTCCGCGGTGGCCAGGGATTTCATCTGGCACGGGATATTCTGGAAAGCGGACGTGCTGCCAAAAAAATGCAGGATATCATCGAGGCGCAAGGCGCCAGAGAACACATGCCGGTTACCGCTCCGCTCACCGTTGAGATACTCGCTAACCAGGCTGGTTATGTTACTACCATCGATAATTACCAACTGGCACGTATTGCGCGCCTGGCTGGCGCCCCACTGGATCTCAATGCCGGGGTGGATCTGCTGAAAAAACTGGGGGATGAAGTTCGACAAGGCGAAGCCCTGTACCGCATCCAGGCAGAATTTCCGGCGGACTTCAAATTTGCTCACAACCTCGCCGAGCAAAACAATGGCTTTCGCATAGGTACGCAGGAAGAAATCAGCCACCATTATCTGGAAACCTGATGTCCACACCACTTGTTACCAGCCTACCCGACTACACCGAACCGGCCCAACGCCTGGCGAGTGACCTGGGTTATAATTACCAACCCATTCGAGCCCATCGGTTCCCGGATGGTGAGTATCGGGTGAGTGTGCCAACCCAACCACCCTCGCATATCATTATCTGTCAAAGCCTCGATCACCCCAACGATAAACTGATTGAGCTATTACTGGCGATCCAGACATTACGGCCAGCCGGGGTAAAACGAGTAAGCCTGGTCGCACCTTATCTGTGTTACATGCGCCAGGACAAGGCCTTTCATCCCGGCGAGGCAATCAGCCAGCAAATCATTGGGCACTTCCTGGCAGATCTCGTTGATGATTTGTTTACCGTAGACGCACACCTGCACCGCGTTGATATGCTGCAACAAGCGGTACCGTTAAAGAACGCCATCAATTTATCAGCCGCTCCCGCCCTGGGTGAATTCCTGCTGCAACATGACTTGCATCCACTGCTGCTGGGTCCGGATTCCGAATCTCAACAGTGGGCCCAACAAATTGCCGAAGTGGGTGGCTTTGACTGGGCAGTGGCCAATAAACAGCGTAGCAGTGATGTTGATGTTCGCATCACCCTGCCGAATATCGACTTTCAGAACCGAGTCGTGGTGCTTGTTGACGATGTCATCAGTAGTGGTCATACCTTGGCTCAGGCCACACGTGAACTCCAGAAAGCCGGTGCCAGCAAAATCTGCTGCCTGGTTACTCATGCCTTGTTGGCGGATGGGGCACTGGACTTACTCCATCAGGTCGGCATCAATGATATCTGGAGCAGTGATAGCATCAGCCACCCGTCCAATGTCATTCACCTGGCCGATATGCTGGCTTCGGAGTTGCAAACCCTGTTCAGGAGCTGAGCATGCCTGTCGCACCACTGCATTTTCTGCTGTTATTCATTCTGGTTGTTTTCCTCCTGATATTATTGCAACTGGAGATCCTGAGTCTTGTCCTGAGTAAACTGGGACTGTCCCCCGGCTCAGCCGTTACACTTCTGTTTTCCACCTTACTGGGGAGCGCTATCAATATCCCGCTTTTTACCTTGCACGCCAAGCCGGGCGAGGTTATTGAGCCTCCACCCTTACCGCGAGGATTTCTGGGTCAGCCTCTGCCTTATTACGGTAAAACTGTGGTCGCCATCAATGTTGGAGGCGCGTTGATTCCGATTGGTTTCAGCCTGTACTTATTCAATATCAAACCGCTGCCCTATCTGGATGTTCTGTTTGGTATCACAATTGTCACTGCCCTGAGTTATGTCGTGAGTCGTCCTATCAAGGGCCTGGGGATTGGTATGCCCATATTGTTAGCCCCCTTGGCGGCGGCCCTTGCGGCAATTTTACTGAACCCGGATTACAGTCCTTCCCTGGCGTATATCAGTGGCACGCTAGGAGTGCTCATCGGCGCTGATTTACTTCGTCTTAAGGACATTCGTCTGCTTGCAACGCCCATCGCATCCATTGGTGGCGCAGGCACATTTGATGGTATTTTCTTTACCGGCATAATTGCCGTATTGCTAGCGTAATGCAGTTGCGCCAAGTATTAGTGAAGCTGCAATAACAATACGTATGAATTTTCTGAAACGAACATGACGAGCCCTGGCATGCAAGAACAGAACAATACTCGCGCTATCCTGATCACCGGTTGCTCCAGCGGTATCGGCCTGTGCGTCGCTCAAGGACTTAAACAACGTGGCTACCGAGTGTTTGCAACGGCACGTCAAGCCGCAGATGTCTCACGTCTGAATCATTTGGGTCTGGAAAGTCTACAACTGGATTTGAATAATAGTGAGTCCATCAACCTGGCCGTTGATGAGGTATTGGCCCGGACCAATGGGCAGCTGTTTGCATTATTCAATAATGGTGCCTACGGTCAAACCGGCGCGGTTGAAGACTTGAGCCGTGAAGCTTTGCGTGCCCAATTTGAAACCAATCTATTTGGCTGGCATGAACTAACTTGTCGTGTTCTGCCTGTAATGCGTCAGCAAGGACATGGCCGCATAATTCAAAATAGTTCCATTCTGGGCTTCGTCGCCCTACCCTTTCGTGGTGCCTATAACGCCAGCAAATATGCATTGGAAGGATTAACTGACACGCTGAGACTGGAGTTGCACGATACCAGTATTCACCTTGCGTTAATTGAACCTGGCCCGATAGAAAGCCGGTTTCGCGCCAACGCATATAAAGCATTTAATCGATATATTGATAAAGCGCACAGTCCATTCCACAAACAGTATGAGGCACTGGAAGAGC
>JAHEIJ010000226.1 GCA_024639445.1 Gammaproteobacteria bacterium | reverse complement strand
TAGACGCCGATTTCCGAAGCCAGGGTGATATGGCGATCTTTGGTCACCACCCAACGGGCGGGACGCAGCCCGTTACGATCCATGGAACAGGCGGCGTAGCGGCCATCGGTCAGCACGATGCCGGCCGGACCGTCCCAGGGCTCCATGTGCATGGAATTATATTCATAAAAGGCCCGCAGCTCGGCGTCCAGGGTATTAACGTTTTGCCAGGCTGGCGGAATCAGCAGTCGCATGGCGCGGAAGATATCCATGCCGCCGGCAAGCAGGGCTTCCAGCATATTGTCCAGGCTATTGGAGTCTGAGCCACTCATGGACACCAGCGGACGTACGTCTTCCATTGGGATGTAGGGCGTTTCAAATTTGTGGCCACGTGCGATGGACCAGTTACGGTTGCCCTGCACGGTATTAATTTCCCCGTTGTGGGCCAGGTAACGGAAGGGCTGGGCCAGGCGCCATTGGGGCCAGGTATTGGTGGAGAAGCGCTGATGAAAAACCGCCAGGGCTGATTCCATCGCCGGGTTGTTGAGATCCTGATAAAACACCGGCAGGTTGGCCGGCATGACCAGCCCTTTGTAGGAAATCACCTTGGAGGACAGGCTCGGCAGATAGAAAACATCATCGCTGGCTTCAATGGCCTTTTCAGTGCGACGACGCGCTATATATAAGTGACGTTCAAAGGCGATGTCATCCAGCCCATCGGCAGCATTGATAAACACCTGCTCAACCTGGGGCAAGGTTTTGAGTGCTTCTTCACCGCAGGCAGAGGGATCGGTCGGAACTTCACGCCAGCCCAATACGGCAAGTCCTTCCTTTTTCAGTTCGGTCTCAAGAGTTTTGCGGGCTTTCTTGGCTTTTTGACTGTCGGGGTTCAGGAACACCATGCCGACGGCATACTGATCCTTGAGCGCAAAGCCTTGTTCCTTGGCCAGTGAACGCAGGAAGCTGTCGGGTTTTTTCAACAATAGCCCACAACCGTCACCGGTTTTGCCATCAGCCGCGACCGCACCGCGGTGGGTCAATCGGGCCAGGGCCCCGATAGCCGTTTTCAGGAGCCAATGGCTGGGTTTGCCATCCATTTGGGCGATGAGGCCAAAGCCACAGTTATCCCGCTCAAACTCGGGACGATACAGGCCAGTAGTGGGGATTTTCTGGTTACTCACAATCACTCGAACCGTCGTTAAAAAGCCGTTAATGCATGCCTTTTTCAGGCGGCGCTGAAGCAAGGCAAAATGGTCAGGCAGTATACAGCCGCACCGATGGGGCTTCAATCTCCCCAAATAATTGATTTATGGTTAAATCCCAACCAAATGGTGGGTCTATTGACTGGCAAACGGCCGAAAATGGCGGTAATTGAGTCTCATGCCAGGCTGAAAAGGAGTGGGGTGATTAATCTCGTTCCGAGCATTTTACCTCTGTGATTTAGAGCTCATGCCGGGGCTTCGTTGCCTTGCATAAAGACGACTTTGTAGCCGCGTTGCAGTTGTGAATCACGTACGCGTAACAGGGCCGCCTCTGCGGCGGTCCGGTCAGGGAAATGATCGCGTTTTACCCGGCCCGCATAACCCTGTTGGCCCCATTCGCGGACCAGGGTCCAGCCATTAATCAGATCTTCCTGTAGCACCAGTTGGTAATACTGCGGTGGTTTGCCATCAAAAGCCGGTATTTGCATGTAGACTCTCATCACTCAGCTTCCAAGCAGGACCTGCGTGTTGTCTTATTCAGGTGCGGGCATCCGGCTCAAAGATCCGCCGGTATTCAGTAATCGCATAGCGGTCTGTCATGCCAGCAATGTAATCCGCAACAACCCGGGCCCGTCCGCTATCGCCGTCTTCGACTTCGAGTTGTTTGATCTTGGCCTGATGCTCCGGCTTGAGCAGGCGAGGCTCATGCATGAAAGCATCAAACAGGGCGGTGATTGTGCGTCGTGCCTTGCTGGTCATACGATGCACGCGATAGTGGTTGTAAAGGTTGTCGCGCAGGAAGCGCTTCAGGTTCTGGTTGGCAGTCAACATATCGCTGCTGAAACGGATCAGGGGATCATGCTGTGCACGAATATCGTCGATGCTCAGTGGAGACAACGCATCAAGATGGATTTGGCTGGTTTCAACCAGGTCAATGACTTGCTGATTTATCATGCGGCGAATGATCTCGTGAATCAAACGACGGCCTGAGAGATCAGGGTAGCGAGCAATCACTTCTGCATGTTGCGCCGCAAACAAATCAATCGCTAGCAACTGCTCAATGGTAATCAGACCGGAACGCAGGCCGTCATCCACATCGTGGTTGTTGTAGGCAATCTGGTCCGCCAGATTAACCAGTTGGGCTTCCAGTGAGGGCTGGGTTTTATCGATGAAACGCTGGCCGACTTCATCCAGTTGTTCGGCATTGCGCAGGGAACAGTGCTTGAGAATCCCTTCCCGTGACTCAAAAGTCAGGTTAAGTCCAGGGAAGTCGGCATAACGTTCCTCCAGGGTGTCGACGGTGCGCAGCGATTGCAGATTATGTTCAAATCCGCCGTAATTCCGCATACAGGCATTAAGCGCATCCTGCCCGGCATGCCCAAAAGGGGTATGTCCAAGATCATGGGCGAGGGCGATGGTTTCACTCAGGTCTTCGTTTAGATTAAGTACACGGGCGATGGAACGACTGATTTGGGCGACTTCAATTGAATGGGTTAGCCGGGTGCGAAACATGTCGCCTTCATGGTTAACGAAGACCTGGGTTTTATATTCCAGGCGGCGGAAAGCGGATGAATGGATAATTCGATCGCGGTCACGTTGATACTCACTGCGATAGGCGGGAGTGCTTTCAGAATATTGCCGCCCACGCGAAGCAGCATCGGTAGCGGCGTAGGGAGCGAGATTCAGCATCGTTTTGTGAGTCGTCCCTAATCTTGTTCCAGCGCACGATGGGCGCCAATGGTTTCGCGCAGCAATTCAGGATCAAAGTCGGCTGTGACAAAGGCATTCCCGAGGGCGCGGAACAGGACGAGATTGATCCTGCCGGCACGCACCTTCTTGTCCACGGCCATAATTTTCATGAAGGCATCGTAGTCCATATGTGCAGGGGCTCGGGTCGGCAAGCGTGCCTTATCAATCAGGTTTTCCACACGCTGCACATCTTGCGCGCTTATCCATCCCTGGCGCATGGAGAGATCCGCTGCCATCAGCATGCCGGTGCCAACGGCTTCGCCATGAAGCCAGTTACCGTATCCGGCCCCGGTCTCAATCGCATGGCCGAAGGTGTGGCCTAGATTAAGCAAGGCACGAACACCGCTTTCTCGTTCGTCTTCTGCCACCACTTCTGCTTTACTGCGACAGGATGATTCGATTGCATAAGCGATGTCTGTTTGCTCACGGGCCAGCAGCTTTTCCATGTGGTCCTCGAGCCAGGCAGCAAAGTCCAGATCACGAATAAGGCCATACTTGATGATTTCCGCCAGACCGGCCGAAAGCTGGCGGTCTTCTAAAGTGTCGAGCGTATCGGTGTCAATGACCACGCAGCGGGGCTGATGGAAAGCGCCAATCATGTTTTTGCCTAGAGGGTGATTCACACCGGTTTTGCCGCCGACGGAGGAATCCACCTGGGCCAGCAAGGTCGTGGGGATTTGAATAAAGTCCACTCCACGCTGATAACAGGCTGCAGCAAACCCCGTCATATCACCAATTACACCACCGCCGAGTGCGACCAGAGTACAGTGGCGATCAAATTGTTGGGTTAACAGTGCATCAAACACGACATCCAGAGTTTGCAGATTTTTATATTGTTCGCCATCGGGCAGAATCACAGTTTGGCAATCGAAATCGTCAAAGGCGGCCTGCGCTTGCTGCAGATACAAGGGGGCGACCGTCTCATTCGTGACGATCATGACTTGAGTGCCATTAATGTATGGTGCGACCATTTCCGGCTTGCCCAATAACTGGCTGCCGATAAAGATGGGATAACTGCGGTCGCCGAGATCGACGTTAAGGGTCTTCATTAGTGTTGCGCTTCAGGTTTAATCGGCTTGGTAAAGACCGATTATAAAGGCAAAGTGCTCAGGATGGCTCGCTTTTCAGTTGCTTGATAATTCGGTTGACGGTATGGCGAATACTGCTGTCATCCGTTTCCAGCACAATATCCGCAACTTCACGATAGAGAGGGTCCGTTATTTGCATTATTTCTTCCAACCTGGCACGAGGATTTTCGGTTTGCAATAAGGGGCGGCTGC
>JAHEIJ010000031.1 GCA_024639445.1 Gammaproteobacteria bacterium | reverse complement strand
CCATGAGAATTTCGTGATTACGCTGGTAATGAACCATGTGAAGAAACGCCCGAACGGCCTTGTCGGGCGTCTCGTAGGTGGGCAATCCGGCTTCAGCAAATACCCGCCGGGAGTCCGGCCGGCCCGCTGGTGTGGGGCCGCGACAATGGTGATGCCTCACTGGATATCCCGGCGGGTGACAGCCTCGTGCTGACCTATCGGGTGCAGGTGCAGGATGCCACCGGCGTCAACTTTAATAATGCAGTGTGGATCGACTGGACTTCGCTGCAGGACGTTAGCATTTATGAGCGTAACGGTGCCGGCTGCCCGACCTGGACGGCACCGAACGACTATTGCGCAGGCGCCACCAGTCCGCCGCTAAGCACGACGGACACCACCAGTATCAGCAAGGCGGTAATTGCCGACAGTTACACCGATCCGCCGAGTACCGGTACTGATGCCATTGTGCGCGTGGGCGATAGTGCGACATATCGCGTGGTGCTGAATCTGCCGGAAGGCAACACCCGCAACCTGGTGGTGACGGATCAACTGCCGGTCGGTCTAACCTTCACCGGCGTGGTGAGTGTTAACGGTGATACCACGGCACCGTATGAATCCGTCGCGCCGTTCGTGCATGGCGCCATCGGTGATCCAGCGATCGTCGGTGACGCCACTACCGGCACCACCTTGACCTGGAACCTTGGCAACATTTACAACACGCCGGATGGCGACAGCAGCAATGACACGTTCATCATCGACTACCAGGTGCTGGTGCAACCCGGCATACTGGCGCGTCAGCCAACTACGACCCTGACCAACACCGTCACACTCGCCTATACCGATGCCGCGGGCACACCAGTACCGTTTGATCCAGCGCGCATGGAGGACAGCGCCGATCTCACGGTCTGGCAGCCGGTCATCATGTTCCAGAAATACGTGGTGAACACAACCACCGGCCAGGACCCTGGCGTGAATGCCTCGCCGGGCGATACCCTGCGTTACCGGATCGTCGCCACCAATGTCAGTCCTATAGCTATGGCCGTGACCGGCTTCAGTATCACGGATGAAGTCGACAACCTGAATAGCCCGGCGGTGTTTGTACCAGGTAGTTTAACGATTATCAGTGCGCCGCCCGGAGCGGATACCACCAATACCGACCCAAATGGCGGCAGCAATGGCACCGGCCTGCTGGACGTGCGCAACCTGAACCTGGATGCACCGGGCGGCGCCAATGATGTGCTGACGATTGAATTTGAAGTCACACTGGCACCGGTCATCAATAGCGGCACGCTGGTGCTCAACCAGGCGAATCTGCAAGTTTACGGCCTTGCCCCGCAGCCCAGTGATGATCCCAACGTCAATGGCCTTGATGATCCGGGCGTGATCGGTGACGAAGACCCGACCCAGACGCTGATCGACTCAGCGCCATATTTCCAGGTGTACAAGATATCCGACGACATCACCGGCGATGCGAACACTCTGCTGCCGGGTGACACGCTGCGCTATACCATCACCGTCAAGAACGTCGGTAACGAAAACGCCGTCAACGTCATGTTGCAGGACGCGCTCCCGGCCAATACCACCTACGTCGCCAACAGCACGTTGCTGAACGGGATACCCGTGCCGGATGCAGGTGCCAACTCGGCTCTGCAGGCCGGCATGCTGATTAATGCGCCAGAGGATCCGACACCGGGAGTGATGCGGGCGGACGCCGACCCGGCGGCAAACAACATGGCGACCATCGTATTCGACGTGATCATCGATGTGGATGCCATTGATGGCCAGGTCATCTCGAACCAGGGCTTTGTAAACGGCGATGGTGCCGGCGGTCTCGTGTTCCCCGAGAAACCGTCCGACGACCCGGCAACCCCGACCTTGGATGACCCCACACTCGATATCGTCAGCCGACCGAACGGTGTTATCTACGATTCAGTATCGCGTCTACCACTCGCAGGGGTGACGGTCACAATGATGCGGGGAGGCGCGCCGCTGCCAGCGAGTTGTTTCAATGATCCCGCACAGCAAAACCAGGTAACCGCGGGCGACGGCAACTACAAGTTTGACCTTAACTTTAGCCAGGCCGCGTGTCCGCCGGGCGCTGACTATCTCATCGTGGTGACGGCGGTGCCGACGGGTTACAGGAGCGCAGAGTCGCTATTAATTCCGCCGACCAGCAACGCTGCCACCGCCGCTTACTCGGTGCCGCTGTGCCCCGCGGATGCTGTCCCGGCCACGCCCGATCGTTGCGAAGCGGAGGCCTCTGATACCCCGCCGACCGGTGTGGCTGCGAACACGTACTATTTCAATCTTACGCTGGATAATCCCTCACCGGATGACAGTCAGATTTTCAATAACCATATCGCGGTGGATCCGACGATCGATACTGCCGTTACCATCACCAAGTCTACGCCACTGGTCACCGTCACACGCGGTCAGATGGTTCCGTACACCATTACGGTCAAGAACACCCTTGGCGGAGTGCTGCAGAATATACAGGTCATTGATCAATTACCCCCGGGCTTTAAATATGTCGAGGGTAGCGGCATTCTCAATGGCAGTCCTTATGACCCCATGGTGCTTGGCAATGGCCGTGTGTTGCAATGGGATAACCTCGATCTCGTCTATGACGAGACACAGACGATCAACCTGTTACTGGTCGTCGGTTCCGGCGTGGGTGAGGACGAGTATGTCAACCAGGCGTGGGCGCATAACAGCTTGATCGGTACTACCGAGATCGCGACTGCCACTGTGCGCGTCGTCCCCGATCCCACCTTCGATTGTTCCGACATCATCGGTAAGGTGTTCGACGATCGAAACCATAACGGTTACCAGGATGAGGGTGAAACCGGTCTTGGCGGTGTGCGACTCGCAACGGCGCAGGGTTTGTTAGTCACCACGGATAAGCACGGCCGTTTCCATGTCACTTGTGCCGTGGTCCCCGATGAGCAACGCGGCAGCAACTTCATCCTCAAGCTTGATGATCGAACCTTGCCCAGCGGTTATCGCATTACCACAGAAAACCCGCGTGTGCAGCGCGTGACCCGCGGTAAGATGGCGCGCTTTAATTTCGGTGCCGCGATCCATCATGTTGTTGCACTGAGTGTGGCCGATGGTGTGTTCAAACCGGATTCAACCGAGATACGACAGCAGTGGTTGCCACGTCTGGGACTGCTTATCGAGGAATTGCGCAAGCAACCTTCACGGTTACGCCTGACGTATATGGCAGATGTGGAATCAGCCAGCCTGGTTGATGATCGCATTGCTAAGCTGAAAAACATTATCCTGGCTGATTGGAAAGAAGTCAGTGAGAGCGAACTGACCATTGAGACTGAAATCTTCTGGCGCCATGGCGGTCCGGTCGACAATAATTCGGGACTGTCAGGTTTTGGCTCAGCTGGATCCAGTCACAGCAATGTCGGTGAAGACACTGAAAAACTGTTGCCGCATGGTTACACCTATACCCCATGGATGCAGGATCCTGCGCAGTTCACAACCGAAACACCCGAGACAGAGACCGAGCAGGTTTCGGAGAAGAAATACACCACCAAGAAGCTGACCAATGTGGTGCCGGCGATTCCATTCGGTTCCGGCAAGGCAGAAATTCCGGACGAGTTCATCGCCAAGCTGCGGAGTGTGATGGAAAGCATGCGCGATCGGGAAAATGTCCGCCTGCACTTCATCGGTCATACCGACAATCTCCAGTTGAGCGGCGAGTTGCAAAGACAATATGTGGACAACTTCGGGCTTTCAAAAGAACGCGCGGGCACCACGGCGGAATTCTTCCAACGCGCCCTGCAATTACCTCCGGAAGCCATTTCCTATGAAGGTATGGGTGAGAGCAAACCGATTGCCAGCAACCGGGCAGAGTCGGGCAGGGCGCGCAACCGTCGGGTGGAAGTCGAAGTCTGGTATGACGAAGTCAGCGAAGAACTGGTGGAACGCGAAGTTGAGGTTGATCAGGAGATCAAACGCGTCATGGTCTGCCGGGTCGAAACCATGTGTAAGCTGAGTTATAAGCAAGGTCATTCACGCCGCACGAAGCTGAAGAACCTGGTACCGCCTTTCCATTTCGATGAAGGGGTATCTGTAATACCGGCGCAATACCTGCAGCAACTCAGGCAGGCACTGCGCAATCTGGACGGTAAAGACAATGTGCAAATGCGCTTCATTGGTTATACCGACAACATGCCACTCAGTGATCGCGATGCACGTATCTACGGTGATCATACCGGCTTGTCGAAAGCCAATGCGCGACGCGTCGCCACCACGGTCCAGGAAGCCCTGGGTCTGCCGAACAGGGCCGTAGCCAGCACCGGTAAGGGTTCCGGGTATCCATTGGCATCCAATAATTCCGAGAAGGGACGTGTGCTTAATCGTCGCATCGAAGTGGAGTTCTGGCACGATGATCAACTGGAAGATCTACCTGAAGAAGCCCAGATCTGTCCGGAAGCCGCCGCGGCTGAAACGGTGGAACGGATATACAATCCGCCGGAAGGCGACATCAAGCCGATCTTCTTCGAAAATGGTCAGCCGGTGATACCGGAGGGCTATATCAAGCATCTTGAACGTGCGATGGCGGACCTCAGCGACAAGGGGAATGTCCGTCTGCGGTTTATCGGTTACACCGGTAACAAACGCCTAAATCGTCGCACCGCCATGGTATATGGCGATGATATCGGCCTCTCCACCGCACGCGCCCGGCGGGCGATGGAAGCGATCAAGACGGAAATGAACCTGTCAGAGAAACAAGCTGAGTTCGAAGGCCGCGGCTATGTACAGTCCCATGACGTCGTCAATACCGGCTTTATCGAGCTCGACCAGTCAAAGGTTGAAGTACAGGTTGTCTATGACGAACTTGCCATTCTGGATGAGAACGAAGGGGTGTCCATTAAACGCATCACCCGTGACGTGGAGACTCAAAATCCCTATGCGCTTAATCTCATGCGTATCGTTGTTGACGGTCAGCCTATTAACGATCCGAACAAAGGCACCGCCGATGTTCAGCGGTGTACCGACGTCGCCCTGGATAAAGCGCAAGTGAACTTCAAGTTTGACAATCTGCAGGTCAAACCCCGCCTGAACGTGACTGCATGGCCGAATGTCATCAGTTTTACGGACAACATGGATACCGAGTTCATAGAGAACCTGACGCACTTCAAACTTTATACCAACTATCCAGCCTTTATTACCAAAGCCGAAGTGCGCTTGTTTAATGCCGAACAGTCCACGCGCGATAAGCCCGTCGCTGTCGTGCCGTTGAGTGAGGCGGGTGCTGCACAGTGGCAGGTCGATCTGGATACATATTCAACGCCGCGCACCGAGGTCAAGTACATATTACGCGTCTACGACAAGCACGGTAACTTTGATGAGACCACGGAACAGACATTGTGGATCGTTGATAAACTGGAAGCGGACAACAGTATACGAGACCCGCAAAAAGAGTTGTTGGTGGGTTACGGAGAGAATCGCCTTGGTCTTAACAATATTCCGCTGAATGGTGGCGCGGTGAGTGTCTATGGCAAGGATGTGCCAGAAGACCACAATGTCTGGTTTGCAGGGCATGCCTTGCCGGTGGCTGAAAGTGGCGAGTTCGGCGGCGAGTATATCCTGCCTTCCGGTCTGCATACCGTGGAAGTGGGCATTACCGATGACGCCGGTCATGGCAATGTATACCAGCGCGATCTGGCGCTGGATAAGAGTGACTGGTTCTATGTCGGTATTGCTGATCTGACCGTTGGCCGTGACAGCACCAATGGCCCGGCGGCGGAGGTCACCGGCGACGATCAACATTACGACGATGATTTCGCTTTTGACGGGCGACTGGCTTTCTATGCCAAGGGTCAGTTTGCAAACGAGTCAGTTTTCACCGCCAGCGCTGATACCCGTGAAGGTCCGGTGGATGAGTTGTTTTCCAACTTCATGAACAAGACACCACAGGCCTTGTTCCGCCGTCTCGATTCGGATTATTACTATCCCACCTTCGGTGATGACAGCACCCTGGAAGAGGATGCACCGACCTCCGGCAAGTTCTACCTGAAATGGCAAAAAGACAAGAACTATGGTTTGTGGGGCAATTTTGAAATCGCCTATCTGGATAACAGTCTGGCGCATGTAGACCGCGGCCTCTATGGCGGCAATTTAAACTATGAGGGCGATGCGACCACCTCATTTGGCGAGAAGCGCTTCGTTGCCAATGTGTTCGCGGCTGAACCGGGTACCGTGGCGGGACGTGATGAATTCCTCGGCACCGGTGGCTCGTTGTACTACATGCGTCGCCAGGACATTCTCACCGGTTCTGATCGCTTGCGCATAGAAGTGCGTGATGCGGTATCCGGCCTGGTAATGAGTGTGAAAAATCTGACACCCAGCCTGGATTACGACATTGACTATATCCAGGGACGGATCATGCTCAGAGAACCCCTGTCGGCCACCGCGACATCCGACATGTTAGTGGATAGTCCGGATTTTGGCGGCAACCGTGTCTATCTGGTGGCAAATTATGAATACACTCCGGGCTTTGAAGAGCTGGAAGACATCGTTACCGGTGGTCGGGCACATTACTGGTTCGGCGATTATTTGAAACTGGGTATGACCCTGGAAGATCAGGAAGTCACGGACAGTGAGACCAGCCTTACTGCCTACGATTTGACCTTGAGGAAAAATGCCGGCACCTGGTTGAAACTGGAAAAATCAACAAGCCAGGGTCCGGTATCGTCAACCTTGTTGTCCAATGACGGCGGTTTTGATTTTGACAGCATTGCATTGCCGGCGGGCAGCGATGTTGAGGCCGAGGGCCAGCGGCTGGATGCCAGTGTGCGGCTTGAAGATATTTTTGCCGGCATGAACGGTAAATTCACCTTCTACAATCAGCAACTGGAAGCCGGATATTCCGCACCGGGATTGATAACGTTGAACGATACCACCCAAGTAGGCGGTACCCTGGAATTACCGCTGTTTGAATCCGTGAATGTCAAACTCAAAGCCGATTCCAGGGACGAGGAGAACGCGCTTCAAACTGAAGCCGTTGAACTGGATATAGACTATTTGATGAATGAGCAATGGACTTTCGGTCTTGGCTTGCGAAATGACGAACGGACTGATAATTCAGCCAATGTACCGTTAACCCAGGAACAAGGCGAACGGACTGATGCCGCCTTCAGAGCGACTTTCGATTCCGGTGAAAACTGGTTGGCCTACGGCTATATACAGGACACTCTCGATGTTACCGGTAACCGCGAAGAAAACAATCGTGTCGGTGTTGGCGGCGATTACCGGCTAAGTGACCGCTTTAACCTGAATGGTGAGTTATCAAGCGGTGATCTTGGTCCGGCTGTAAAACTTGGCAGCAATTACAAGATGACTGACGCGACCGATATCTACAGTAGTTATGCCCTGGAGAATGAGCGCACTGATAACGGCGTTAAAGCACGTCGCGGCAATTTTGCGACCGGGTTTAAAACACAATATTCCGATAGCGCCAGTATATATATGGAAGAACGTTACACCCATGGCGATGTGCCAACCGGCCTGACCCATACAATGGGTTTTGATCTGATTGTAAATGACAGATTGAATATCGGCGGAAACATCGATATCGGTACATTCAATGATATCAAAACCGGCATGGAAAACGACCGTACTGCCGCGGGCTTCAGGATCGGTTACAAGTTTGACGCGCTGACGTATGCCGGCGCACTGGAATACCGCGTCGACGAAACGGAACAACCTGATACTTCGTTTGCCGAACGTACTACCTGGTTAATGAAAAACAGTATCAAGTACAATCTGAATCCTGACTGGCGTCTCATCGGCAAGCTGAATTACTCACAAAGTGAAAGTTCGCTGGGCGATGCTTACAATGGCGACTTTACCGAAGCGGTGCTGGGTTACGCCTATCGGCCGGTAGATAATGATGCACTGAATGCGCTGTTTAAATACACCTATTTCTATAATCTGCCTACCACGGATCAGTTAACGCCCAACAATAGCGCAGCGCTATATATCCAGAAGAGTCATGTGCTGTCTTTAGACTTCAACTACGATCTGACGCGGCGATGGACCCTGGGAGGCAAATACGCGCATCGCTTTGGTCAATTGAGTCTGGATCGTGAGAATCCTGAATTCTTCGACAGTGAGGCATCGTTGTATATATTACGAGCCGACTGGCACTTTACCCGTCGTTGGGATGCCCTGGTGGAAGGCCGCCTGCTTGATGTCAAGCAAGCAGGTGATGCACGCAGCGGCGTGTTGTTAGGTGTTTATCGTCATCTCGGCGACAATATCAAGATGGGCGTTGGATATAACTTTACAGACTTCTCCGATGACCTGACGGATCTGGATTACGATAGCCAGGGCATGTTTGTGAATGTCATCGGCAAGTTCTAGGTGATGGTGATTTTATTCGGCGTTTGCAATATCTGTGGTTTATTACAAATCCATCGATAGCACAGAAATAAATGGGGTCAGAGCACTTAGAATCTCTAACGAGCTTCATTAAGCATTTCCTGAGCTCGCCTTGCTCGTTCTGGTCACACTATAGAACCGCTACGCGTTGCACCTTAGAACCCCTTCGGGTTTCACTTAGAACCTCTTTCGAGTTTCATTAAGTGCTTCCCGAACGCACTCTGTTTGTTCTGGTCGCATTAGGTACTTCCTGCGCTTCGCTCCGGTCGCATACAGCATTCCCTAAACGCGCTTTGCTTGTTCTGGTCTCACTTAGAATCTCTAACGAGATTCATCAAGTATACCCTGAACGCGCTCTGCTTGTTTTGGTCTCACTGTAAAATCCCTGCGGGCTTCCCCTAGAAGCTCTTTGAGCATCATTAGGGATTTCCTGATCTTACTCCGTAACCTCTGGTCATATTCAGCACTTCTTCGCTATTGTTCAGGTCGCACAGTTTTCTCTAATATTAGAAAGAATTGGTATCTGACCCCAATAATTCACTGGTCAATGGGCAAGAGGAACCGGGAAAAACTGCTGGCAGTGACTTCGTGAGAGAGCCGGGGCCCCGGCAGACGGCCAACCGGCATGGGTGACCCGGCCGCGGCCTATAAGCCGCTGAGGTATTCGGCAATGGCCTCGATGTCCTGCTCGGTCATCTCCTCCAGGGTCTGCTTCATGAGATCGTAGTCATCGCCCGGGCGTTTTGCATCGCGAATATCCCGCATGGCGATGATCAGGTAAGTCTTGTGTTGTCCCCCGATGACCGGTACCGCCATCTTGAACGGAGCGAAACGCTTGCCCCCCTCGCCATGGCAGTAGTTGCAACGGCCACTGGTGAACAGGGCTTCACCCCTCTGTGCCAGTGCCGAATCTCTGGGTGTGCCGGTCATGATCGGCTGCGAGGCAAAATAGGCGGCGATATCTTCCAGATCCACGGGGTTTTTGAGCATGGCGGATATGTCGCTCATCACGGGGCTGGCGCGGATGCCGGACTGAAATTCCTCGGTGGCGCGCACGATGTAGTTTTCCATCTGCCCGGACAGCTTGGGGATATTCGGTACCGTGCTGCGTCCGCTGGCACCGTGGCAGGTTACGCATAACAGTGCCTTCTGCTCACCGGCGATGGGATCACCCGCCGCCATAACCGGCTGAAACAAAACCTGGATAACCAGTATGCAGTAGCTGGTGACGAATCTCATCGGCTCATATTGCATAATTTGCAGCACGGACTCAACCGAATAATAGGGGACAGACCACGGTTTTCCCTTGGTTACCTGCGGTTTAATGGGGTCAGAGCCTGAGGTATCTCCACAAAATAGCGATCAAAAACAATGATTTAGGTATAAAAAAGACTGGGTGGACACACAGGGTGTTTTTTGATCTTGTATTAAGTGTCGAATTTAATATAAGGAAAACGCCATGCGTGCCACCCAATACCTTGATACCCATTTAAGCGAACACTGTCAAGGGGTTCATAAGAAGAGAATGGCAACATTGATCACCGCGGCCAACGCTTTGATGACCGGTAAGAAATTGTCGGTCACAGGGCTGGGCCGTGCCATCTGTAATACCACCAAAACCAAACACAATATCAAACGGGTTGACCGTCTGGTAGGGAGTGCTGCCGTCAATCAGGATCGCCATATCATCAATCAAACAATGGCGAAACTTGTTATGAGCCAACAACGCCGTCCTGTGATTATTGTTGACTGGTCGGGTTTACGTGCCGATGGGGAATTCCATTTACTGCGTGCGTCAATCCCGGCCGGTGGTCGGGCGTTAACGATCTATGAAGAAAGCCACCGTCAACGAAATTATGGTAGCCCGTCTATACAGAAACGATTTTTATGTCATTTAAAAGCGATTCTCCCGGGTCGATGCGTACCGATTATCATCACCGATGCGGGTTTTAGAACGCCCTGGTTTCGTGCCGTGCAAAGTCTTGGCTGGGACTTTGTTGGCCGTGTGGGTGGACAAATGATGCTGAGCCCACAGGGTCAGGACGACTGGCACCGTGTGGAACAGGTCTTTGAAACCGCCAACCAGAGAGGTCGTTATCTCGGTGAGGTTGACCTGGTTCGAAACCATCCGTTGACCTGTCAGGCCTACCTGTTAAGGAAAAAGAAACAGCGCCGTGTCAAGAAAACCAAATTGGGTCAGTCATGTGCATCACGACACAGTGAAAAGAATGCCCATCGCGAACGGAATCCGTGGCTCCTCGTCACCTCACTGGCCTCCCGTTTAGCCAACACGCAACAGGTCATTCACCTCTATACCACCCGGATGCAAATTGAAGAAGCGTTTCGGGATATCAAAAACAGTCGCTGGGGTTTCAGTTTGAATGAGGCACGCTGCACCACCACCTATCGTTATGAAAATCTGTTACTCATCGCTCAATTGGCCACGTTTGCGGTTTGGCTAACGGGGAAAATAGCCGAATTAAAAAACGTTCATCGACAGTATCAGGCCAACACGATTAAAACACGCAATGTCCTCTCCACTTTTTACCTGGGTTGTCAGGTATTGAAGAAACAGGTGATGTCGTTTCGACGAGAAGATTTTCAACATGCTTTGAACGCATTAAAGCAGCAGTTTATGGCGCAATGTGGTGTATGATTTTGTGGGGATCCCTCAGTATCTGACCACAATAATTCATATGACAGGGAAAATCGCAGACGAATTCATCCAAAATTCGTATAGAATACTTGTAGCTGCCGTAAGGGAATAAGAAAGCGACTATTTTTGTTAAGAATGAAGATTAATTGTAAAACTTAAATATATATCTTTGTGATTTAACACTTAACAATGACATGAGTATCAAAACAGTGCACTACCCGTTATTAAAAATATGCTTGTTTTGTAGCTGTCTTGCCATTATCACAACAGGCTGCTCCAGTGTTCCGCAGCGCAATCCACTGCCTGAAGCACTGAGCGAACAGGCAGAAATACCCGGCATACCCAGGGCACGTTACTGGGCCGATGCCGTCCCACCGGAAACTGAAGCGTGGTTCAAATTTTCGAGAGACGCTCTCAAGGTACGTTACCCCGCCGTATATGGAAAACAGCATAATTACCTTGCCATTTCCGGAGGCGGGGCACGCGGGGCCTATGGTGCCGGCCTGCTGAATGGCTGGACAGCGGCCGGTGACCGTCCCGAGTTCACCATCGTTACCGGAGTCAGTACAGGCGCCCTGATTGCACCCTTTGCCTTTCTGGGTCCCGATTATGATCACGTGATCAAGCAGATTTACACCAGCTACTCAACCAAGGACCTTGTTACGCAACGTGGCAGCCTGGAGACACTGCTGGGTGACGCCGCCACAGATTCCACACCGCTGCGACAAAAGATTGCCCATTATATGGATGAGAAAGTCATGCACGCCATCGCGGCTGAATACAGGAAAGGCCGCATTCTGGATATTGTTACCACCAATCTGGATGCCAGCCGGCCCGTTTCCTGGGATATCGGCCTGATCGCTGCCAGCGGTTCGACTGATGCCTTGCAACTGATCCGCGATATCATGCTGGCATCCGCTTCAATCCCCGCCGCTTTTCCGCCGGTGATGATCATAGTTGAGGCCAATGGTCAGCTATACGATGAGTTGCACGTGGATGGCGGGGCCACCTCGGTGTTACACCTTTATCCGATTGGCCTGGATTTCAAAAGACTTGTCGATCACCTGGATGTCAAAGGAACGCCCAATGTCTACGTGATACGAAACGGCAAGTTGCAGAAAAAATGGAAAACTGTCGAACGCAGTACAATTCCGATAGCCACTCGCTCACTTCATTCAGCCATGAGCAGTATCGTTAAAGGCGACATCTACCGCATTTATCTTGCGATACAGCGTGATGGCCTTAACTATCACCTGGCCTATATACCGGAAAGTTTCGATGTAATCGCTAATGAGCCTTTTGACACTGAATACATGACCAGGTTGTATAACCTGGGTTTCGAAAAGGCTAAAAATGGTTATGAGTGGCACAGAACACCACCCGGATTCGATACCGGCAAATAAACATAAAAAGGGACAGATTTATTTTCCCGGCCCAGATTCGTGGCTGCGTTTTTTTCGTCCTTGTGAGGATCTGCGGCCCTTGCCGGTTTGATGATCCGTTTTCTCGGCCCGGCTGTGTTGGGTGCGGAATGTGCGTTTGGCTTTAGGTGTAAACCGTTGACCTTCCCGTTGTTCCCCGGTGCCAGTCGGTTGCCATGCCGGGACCAGGTGGCGTTTGCCGTTGCCGATCAAATCAGCGCGTCCCATGCGGTTCAGGGCATCGCGTAACAAAGGCCAGTTATTAGCATCATGGTAACGCAGGAAGGCCTTGTGCAGTCTTCGCTGTCTTGCGCCTTTGGGAATGTAGACCTTTTCACTTTGCTGCGTGACTTTGCGTAACGGATTTTTGCCGGTGTAATACATGGCGGTGGCCGTGGCCATGGGTGAGGGCAGGAACGCCTGCACCTGGTCGGCCCGAAAGCCGTTTTTCTTCAGCCACAAGGCCAGTTGCAGCATGTCTTCATCGGTGGTGCCGGGATGGGCGGCGATGAAGTAGGGGATGAGATACTGTTCCTTACCCGCCTGTTTACTGAATTTCTCAAACATGGCCTTGAAGCGATCGTAGCTACCGATGCCCGGCTTCATCATCTTGTTCAACGGGCCGTCTTCAGTATGTTCCGGCGCAATCTTCAGGTAACCCCCCACATGATGGGTGACCAGTTCTTTCACATAAGTGGGTGACTTCACCGCCAGGTCATAGCGCAGCCCGGATGCGATCAGAATTTTCTTGATGCCGGGTAGTTCCCGCGCACGCCGGTACAACTGGATCAGCGGCGAGTGATCAGTCTTGAGGTTATGGCAGATGTCGGGAAAGACACAGGAAGGTTTACGACAGGCGGATTCAATCTCGGGACTCTTGCAGGCCAGGCGATACATGTTGGCCGTCGGCCCACCCAGATCGGAAATAACACCGGTGAAGCCGGGCACGCTGTCGCGGATGGTTTCGATTTCACGGATCACCGAGTCTTCCGAGCGGTTTTGAATAATTCGACCTTCATGTTCGGTAATGGAGCAAAAGGTACAGCCACCAAAACACCCGCGCATGATATTGATGGAGAAACGAATCATTTCGTAGGCGGGGATGCGCGCCTCACCATACGCTTCATGCGGGCGGCGGGTAAAGGGCAGTTCAAAC
>JAHEIJ010000225.1 GCA_024639445.1 Gammaproteobacteria bacterium | reverse complement strand
TCGGTGTTGTCTCCCAACTGTTACTACGAACCGCCGACCGTAAAGGACGCGTGGCCGCACTGGAAATCATGATCAACAATCCGGCCATTGCCAATCTCATTCGTGAAGGTAAAACAGAACAGATTGAGAGTGTCATTCAGGGAAGCAGCATGCAAGGTATGCAACGTATGGACACGGCACTGCGGCGGTTGCTGGATGCCAAGATGATTAGCGGAGATGATGCTTACCTCAAGGCGCGCAACAAAGCGGATTTTGAACGCTTCAGGGAAGGCTTTGAAGATGGGCTTTCCGACGAAGATGGTGCAGCCGACACGGGAGAGTAATCCCTTATACCTTTATGGCGTATCTTTGCCTGCCATTCAATTTTTATAACAAACAACTATGAATTTAGAGATGGTCCAATGAGTAAGCTGATAATGACTCTTGATGGCGCAGTCGTCCGCGAGTATCCAATCGATAAAGATAGCCTGAGTATTGGTCGTAAACACGGCAATGATATCCAGTTAAATGATCTTACCGTCAGTGGCCGCCACACTCTTATTGCTACCATGGGAGAACATGTTTACGTGGATGACCTGGGAAGCACCAATGGTACTTTGCTTAACGGCGCACGCGTGGCCAAAACCTTAATCAAGCACGGGGATGTCATCCAGGTGGGTAATTATCAATTCACCTATTTCGATGATGATGAAATGGAATATGAACCCACCATGTTCATTCAGGCAGAGCTCGATGATACCCAGGTTCTCGACGCCAATGCCCAACCTGCCACAACGGCAACCCAGGGAGAACGGCTCGCCGGGGTCAAAATCATGAACGGTCCAATGGCGAAGAAAGTACTGGAATTACGTAAGCCATTTAACACTATCGGCTTCAATGGCATCAAAATGGCCATGATTGCCCGCAATGCCGATAACTACACTATTTCAGCATTGAAGAGTAGCAAACTGCGCCGCGCCAATGATACTGCAATGGTTAACGGCAAGCCTATTAGCATGGAAGCCTTACGCCTGAAGGAGAATGATATTGTTGAATTAGCGAGCACCCAGATGCAGTTTTTCTATTTCGAGTAAACCATTTCTCGTTTTCTTACCAACCCGTTAATTTTCGCAGCTTACGGCCAAGCGATGCACGTAACGGTGCTGTGGCATGACCCAGTTGTTCCTGCATATCCAGTGTCACCGCCAGGGCAGCCGGGATCACTAACAAGGTAATCACGGTGGCGAAAAACAAGCCCCAGGACAATGCCAGCGCCATGGGAGCGACAAAAGGATCGCTCCCGCCCCAACCATAAGCGGTCGGCAACAGCCCCAGTACCGTGGTTGTGGCGGTAAGTATTACGGCGCGCAAACGCCGCCGTCCGGCCAGCATAATCGCTTCGCGGCAGTTCATACCCTCTTTGATCGAACGTTGAATAAACACCAGTAATACCAGGGCACTGTTGACGACAACGCCGGTCAAGGCCACCATGCCCAGGGCCGAGAAAAAGGATAACGGCATCGGCTTCCATAACAGGTCATGCAAATAAAAGCTGATAATGATACCAATCGCCCCAAAAGGAATTGCCAGCATGACGATGAACGGATATGTCAGGTTATTGAACTGAATCGCCAGGATAAAGAAAATCGCCACGAGTGCAAATGCAAAGGAGTTGCGCAAATCCAAAAATGACTCCTGGTTCTTTTCTGCTTCCCCGCCATAATGCACCGAAACCCGGTCGGCCATATCACCGAGCCATTGCGATTGCTTCGCCTCTACCTGGCTGTTGAGTGCAAGGCTGGTGATCTCATCTGAATCGATATTGGCCGTCACGTTCACCACGCGAACCCCGGCCTTGTGCCGAATGGTGGTAAAACCTGGTTGTTCCTCCAGTCTGGCAATCCGCTCCAGCGGCACCATACCACCCGCTTGATTGGGAAGGCGTAATTTGAGCAACTGTTGCACCTGATCCTTCCCCTCATCCGGGTAGCGAATGGTGATATCCACTTCTTCGGTGCCAATGCGCGTGGTACTTACGCGTAAGCCACCTACCGCGGCACGTACATGGTTTGAAACGGTTTCCAGATCCACGCCCGCGTAGGCTGCCATGGCACGGTCCATGACTACACGCAGTTCCGCATCGCCCGCTTCCAACCCACTTTCCACCGTCGTCACCCCTTTTATTGTCTTGAGGTATTGCATCAGCCGTTCTGCAGCTCGTTCATTAGCGACATTATCATTACTGCTGATTTCCACCTGCAGTGCTCGCCCGGTGGGAGGCCCGGGCTTCTGCTCGTCAAACGCCAGTTTAAGCCCCGGATACAGCGGGGTAATTTCTTTATCAATACGCCTCATATCAACCATAACATCATGATCCGGTCGTGTGACCGCCGGAAAATAGATAACCCGTATCTGGGCAAATCGACTACCACGCTGTGTTAACGGATCACCGCCATCCTTTGCAATCTGTCCGGTAGAAATAAGCGTGGCTTCAAGATATTCGGGTTGAACACGATCACGTATATCCTTATCCAGATTAGTCATGCGATCACGCATAGCCTCCAGCGTAATCCCGGGAGGTGCCGTTATCCTCACTATAAACTGATCAATCCCTGCGGCCGGAAATAACTGAAAGGACATTTTGGTGACAGCGAGATAGAAGCTGCCGAGCAGTGTCAGGAAGGCAACCAACAAGGTTAACCAGCGGAAGTTCAGAGCTCGATTCAGAAACTTACCATATACATTTTCCAACCACAGCAACCAGGTTTTTTCGCCCGGATGCTTGTTCGGATTGGTCATATGTGCCACATGGCTGGGAAGAATCAAAAACGATTCCAGCCAGGAAAAAATCAACAGGGTGATCACTACGATGGGAATGGCAATTATAAACTTGCCAATGAGACCGGACATAAACATTAACGGTAAAAAGGCTGCCACGGTTGTCATTACGGTAGTGGTAACCGGGCCCATGAGTTCCCGGGCACCCAGTACCGCGGCATCATTAGGTTTCATACCCTGTTCCATATGGTAGGTAATGTTCTCACCAATGATGATCGCGTCATCCACCAGCATCCCCAGCACCATGATAAAACCCATCATGGAAACCAGGTTCAGGGTTATGCCCGACATATACAGCACAAACAGGCCGGTAAAGAATACAATCGGTAAGCCCCAGGTAGTCGTAAGGGCCACGGAAGGTCGCAGGAACATCAACAGGGAGAGGAATACCAGTATCAGCCCCACCAGGCCATTGTTGGACAATACTCCAAGCCGCAGGCGTGTGACCTTGGAAAAATCCTGATGAGTGGCGACCTTTATATCATCACCATATCGTTGCGGCATGGTTTCGAGATAAGTTTTAATGCGATCAACCAGGTCAATAATATCGGCCGAGGCCTTTTTCATCACGATGAAGTTCAGGGCCGGATCACGGCTGATGTCGAAATAGACCTGGGCTTTCTCCAGCGACTCGGTGACGGTGGCCACATCCCCTACCGTGATGCCTTCACCCCGTTCATTGGCACGAATCACCAGGCTGTTTACATCTTCTGGTGTCTGGTATTGCCCAACAACGCGCACTCCCTTCTGACCCTCTGGGGTATCCAGTTCTCCCCCAGGTGCATTGATATTCCACGCCGATAAAAGTCTGGCTACATCGCCCACCGGGATGCGTTGCTGCCGGAGTTTAAACGGATCGACCACGATGCGGATTTCAGCGCGCCGATCTCCTTGTAGCTGGATGCGACCCACACCCTGCAGTGCCAGTAGATCATCTTCGATCCGATCCCCCAGTCGCTTCAACTCTACTTCGGAGCGCGGGGCGGAGATCGCGATATTCAGAACCGGAATCATCCGACCGTCGATCTCCAGCACGGTCGGTTCATTCGGCAAGTCGGTCGGCAAACTGGCGCGGTCGACTGCCAGTTGGACATCACTCACAATACGATCGCGATTGCTGGCATCCTGTTCCAGCTCAAGAATGACACGCCCCGATCCCGGAAATGCGATGGAAGTCATCTTGTCAATGCCATCGAGTGATTTGAGTTCCTGTTCGATCGGCGTAACTACCAGCCGTTCGATCTCCGTCGGAGTTGACCCTGGATAGACAACATCAATCTGCACCTTGTCCAGATTCACATTCGGAAAGGCCTCACGATTTATATTAAACATCGCGTAGGTTCCGATCACCATAAGAAATATGGAAACCAGGTTGACAATAAGGCCGCGTTCAACAAGAAAGCGAAGA
>JAHEIJ010000224.1 GCA_024639445.1 Gammaproteobacteria bacterium | reverse complement strand
TGGGTATTGACCACCTGGTGATTGGTCGCATGCAACGTTTCCATGTCGATGATGCGTTATACAGTAATGGGCGTATCGACACGCAGGGACTGGACCCGCTGGGTCGCATGGCCGGTAATTACACCAAGGTGGAGACGTTATTTGTTCTCCCGCTGAATGAAACGGATTAAACCAATGGTTAGACTGCAATGAACAATGCAAAAATTAGTCTGATATTTGTGGTTATGTCATTCGTTTATAGCAGTAACGTCATGTCGAGTGATTATCGATGGAATTTTAATATTGAAACGGGTGCTGCATGGCAAAGCCGTAATGATGTTCAGATACCAAGTGATACGGGTACTCGTTTTTCGCTTACCGACCTTGTTGGTGAGGGTCCGTTTGTTTTTTATCGCCTGGAATTGTTTTACGACATTAAACCACGACATCAGTTACGCTTTTTGATTGCGCCATTCCGCTACACCGATAGTGGTGTGCTTAGTAAGAATGTATTGTTCGTTGACCAAACATTCTCTGCAGGTCAAGCTACTGAAGCCACCTATCAATTCAATTCTTATCGCTTTACTTATCGTTATTTATTCTTCAATGGTCAACAGTGGCGCTGGTGGATCGGTGCCACTGCTAAAATCCGTGATGCAGAAATCACTCTTCGGCAGGGTGCTACAGCGGCACGTGATTCTAATATCGGCCTTGTTCCACTCCTCAATCTCTATGGCGATTATCAATTCGCTGATAAATGGCGCTTCATCGTTGACTTTGATGGATTGGTAGGGCCACAGGGTCGTGCACTCGATTTAGGACTGAAGGTCCAATACGATGTTACAAAACAGTGGTATTTGGGCGGTGGGTTGCGTACCCTGGAGGGCGGAGCAGACAATGATGAGGTCTACAATTTTGCCTGGTTCAACTATGCTGTTGTCAACGTCGGCTATCGGTTCTAAACATTGCGGTAATTAATGTCTCTATCGCTTTATTCTCCAAAACTAATTTAAAAAGTTGATAGAAAAGATGTGTATTGAACAGAAATGTTTTGGCCTAATAAAATAGTAAATTGACTTATTAATATAAAACAACTAATAATAAAATTGAACTGATGTAAAATTTTATTTTAAGTAATAAAAATAGATAATTCCAAGGGATAATAATATTGAAACTACTTCTATATTCAGTCTTTGGTATTATTGTTATCGTTGGCTTATTATTGATTGTTTTGTCGATTTCTTCACGCAAACAGCCGGAACTCGGTTTGCTAAATAATCAGTTACGGTTTTGCCCGGCTACGCCGAATTGTGTGAGCAGTGAGCAACAGGTTGACGGGACATTTGTTGAACCTTTTGTTTATACCACCACGGCGGATAATGCCTGGCACAACATTAAACAGGTTATTATTGAAACAGGCGGCATTGTTTTGACAGAGCAGAATGGTTATTTGCATGCCAGTTATGAGACGCCACTTATGCGTTATGTTGATGATGTTGAATTGCGGCTCGATGAAAACAAACAGGTGGTTCATATTCGATCGGTATCAAGGGTGGGGTATTCGGATTTAGGCGCAAACCGGAAGCGCACGGCCCGGATACGGGCAGCATTTTACAAACAAACCGGCTTGGAAAGCCCTTAGTTTATAATCTTATAGGATATTGCTCTCTCCTGGTTATTATGCCGATTCGTTTACTAATTACTTGTTTTTGTCAAAACCGTCGACTTTCTTTTCATCAAAATCATTAACCTTCTGGCTTAATGTGATTGGCTCCTGAATACCGAATATCTCGGGTTTTAAGATAACTGACATTGTTTTGACATTACCCAACCATAAAGGAGCACCATCAGCGCGTATCACTATGGTTGTATTCGAATTGGGTTGTATAGTCATCGGGCTGGGTTGGATAGATATCACGGGATAACTCTTGCCATTATTGTCTTCTACCTTGATAAAGGTGATATCATTCTTTGAGATATTGATCTTACTCTTTGCAAGGGGTGATAAATCTAGGCTTACATAGAAAACTGTCTGGGTAGTTACTCGTACGTTTTTATGTACTTTCTTTTCATGTTTTTCGATGACAACTTTTTGAAGCTTGATATCCAATAGCCTGGTTTTTACTTGCTCAACGGAAGCCATAGGGGCATTACCTACATATTGCCAGGTGCCATCTTCTTTAAGTAGTACACGGTGGCCATTTTTGGTATTTGCGAAGCGATCATTGGAGCGATATGCCCAGGTACCGTCTTCCTTGAGTAAGATTTCACGGCCATCGATGGTGATGACTTCCTGCTCAGCAGCATAAGCTTTACTGCCTGATAGGAGTAGCAGGAAGAGTAGGGCTGCAATGTGTGTGAACGTTATTCGGGTAGGTCTGGTCATTTGTGATGTTCCATGGATGTGGTTAGTGCTGCCTAGCTAAAGAGACAGGATTTTATCCTGAAAATCAATATTAACCGACCAATAGAGTTTTTTCTTGTTTATTCTTGAAACCCACTTACAAAGTTAATGGTCAAGGTATCAGCCAGATCTTGTACTGAGCCGATGCCGGCAATATCCAGTTTGCGGGTCAAGGCGAGTAGACAAATACCAAGAAAAGGGGGTCAGAGAGCAATAGTTTCTAATATTAGAGAATATTACTATCTGCTCCGGATTTTTAATGTCCAGCCTGACTTTTCATAATGTCTTCAACCAACTATCGAGTTCCTGCTCATAGCCCGGCTGGCTTTGAAGAAAGCCATTATTGTGATCGCCCTGTAAGTGCACAAAACGTTTTGGCTGATGGGCTGACTCGAAGACTTTCTTGCCCAGGTGAAACGGCATGATTTCATCATCCGGGCTATGCAATACAAGCACAGGGTTATTCACTAGTTGGATACTCTCTGCGGTATTGAAGTCATAACGCATCAACACCAGGCGTGACAACACCGGGAATACCACTCTGGCAAAGTCCCGTGCTGAACTGAAGGTTGATTCCAGTATCAAGCCCCGTGCCTGAACCCCGGATGCCAACCTGGCTGCAACGGCGCCTCCCAGGGAACGTCCGAAGATAAGGATCTGATTGTTGGTAAAGCCTTTCTCTTTGGTGAGATAGTTCCAGCCCGCCGTGGCATCCTGGTAAAGGCCCTGTTCACTTGGCGTGTGCTTACTTTGTCCATAGCCGCGGTAATCAATAATAAAGACATTCAAGCCAAGGCGATGAAAAATCTCTATCGAATCACGACGATGTGAGATATTGCCCGCATTACCATGAAAATAGATTAGGGCGTGCTGTGACTGCGAATGAGGGATATACCAGCCATGTAGCTGAACGTCATCCGCTGTATGGAGCGTGACATCTTCATAGTCGAGGCCCCAGTCTGCCGGCGTTTGATACAGTTCGCGTAGGGGATAAAAAATCATACGCGGTTGTTGGAAATACATCCAGACATTCAACAGCAGCAAAGTGAGTACAAAGACAATAACGTAGCTGGTCATTGATTCTTTCACGGGCACGTCGGCATAAGGTTTAATGAGCTCAGTGTCATTATATACACATAATGCTATCTTTATACTCAATAAAGAGGTCGGAGTGATCAATATTGACCAAACTTAGGATCATGAGATTTGACCACTTGAACTCGACCCTTTGATTTTAACAAAAACTACAGTTTAAGTTGGTTTAAGATGAAAAGATTATTTCTACTTCTTTGCTTCTTATATCTTGCAAGCCCTGCTATGGGTGGTGAAAAGCAAGGTGCCAGCTCTTTTTCGATAAAAATAGTTACCCTGGGTAATAGAGCAAGACTCTGTTCAGAGCCGGACTGTGGACGAGGGACAGAACTTTCACGTCTGCCAACAAATATAATTCTCGAAACAAAGGGAAGCAGAAGAATTAAGTCCGGGTATATGGATGCAACATGGTACAAAGTTACGTATGAAGGGAAAACCGGATGGGTGAGCGAGTATGATACAAAATCTGTAAATTAATATGGTAAAAAGGGGACAGATTAATTATTTGTAAAAAGAGGGCCAGAGTGCACTAAAACCTCTAAACAGGTTCACCTCAGAACCCCTTCGGTTTTGTAATTAAAGAGGTCGGAGTGATTTAATTATTTGTGGATCAGGATAACGCCCGCGTAAAGTGGCTACGGTGACATCTAACGGTTGGGTGACTCAAGCTCAAGCTTCAGCGACAGGAACTCCTTGAGATCCGTCAACGAGATTATGCCAATCAGCCGTTGGTCTTCCACCACCATAAACCGGGAGCT